>JBDHDN010000239.1:0-6344 GCA_039591485.1 Gemmatimonadota bacterium | reverse complement strand
GACGCCGTAGCCCCTAGAGCCCGTCGATGGCCGAGTCCATCCAGGTCAGTCGATCGGCAGTCCAGCGTCGCAACTACTGGTACTCTTCATCGTAGGTCTGTCCGACGCACAATTCGACCGGACACACGTGCCCAGGGCCGTTCCTGCGCAGCCGCTTCGACGCCGAGGACTCGTATCAGGGTCCAGGCCGAGGCGCTCACGGCTATCGGGCGCAGCGGCGACCGGGGTCAGCTCCCGTTCCTACGGCAGGCTTCCGACCTATCGACCTTCCCAGATCCGCCATCGCCGAAGACGTGAATCGGATGAGTCCCTACGGAGAACCGGGGACTTGAGGCAGTCGCCGAGGGCCGAGATGCGCGCGCGATGCGGGACTGACGCGACGCATGAAAGCTCACTCCGGCCCGCTGGGATACCCCAAGATGCGCACAATACTTGCGTCGGGCGGGTTGGGACTCCTGTGCCGACAATGCAGCCCCAACCGGATGGGAACGAGGGTCATGGTGATGATCGAGCGCGGGTGGGCACACGGTAGGAAGAGGCGGGGCGCCCCGGCGTTGCTCCGGGTGCCCCGCGGCGCTGCCGGGCGAGCCGTCAAACAACGTGACGTTCCGGGCAAGCGCGCGCGCGGCGCGTCGTGGGCGTCGTACGGGCTAGAGTGAGTCGCATGTCGGATTCGAGCACGCGGGGCGCCGCTACCCAGGCCACGAGGCACACGCCGACGCTCCTCAGAGGGGCGATCATCGCGATGACGTTGGTCATCGCCTCCCTTGGCGCGGGTCTGCTCGCCGGCGAAGTGCTCTTGCGCGTGGCCTTCGACCCCTCGAGGGTCCTCGACGGTGATGCCTTGTGGGAGTACGAGTGGCGTCATCGCCAGGCCGCTCGGGGCAGCGCACAGCGCCCCCAGTATAGCTTCGACACCTTCGATGCCGAACTGGGTTGGCGTCCCGCGGCGAGTTTCCAGTCCGCCGAGGTGCGGACAAACTCGCAGGGGATCCGGGCCGACCGGGACTTCAGCCTCGAGCCGGAGGCCGGGATCTCGCGCATCGTGCTGATCGGCGACTCGTTCACGTGGGGCGAGGAGGTGTCCAACGATGAGACCTTTGCCGCGAGGCTGGAGCATCACCTGGGCGATTGGGACGTGATCAATCTTGGTGTTCACGGGTATGGCACCGATCAACAGCTTCTCCGTCTCCGGCGGGACGGCTTTCCCTTCGAGCCGAACGTGGTCCTGCTCGCGTTCTATGAGGAAAACCTCTACCGCAACGTGGTTTCCTTCAGGGACTACGCCAAACCCCGGTTTCGCGTTCAGAACGACCAGTTGATCCTCGAGAACACGCCGGTTCCGACGCCTGAGGAGGTCCTCGCTCGGGAGCAGCGGCTGCCACGATCCTTCCTGTGGGTCGTCGCGCGGCGCCTGCTGCGCAAGACTGCGGTGGCGTGGGGCTGGGGGCTGGACGCCAGCGAGGCGTGGATGGTGACGCAGGCCATCCTCGATGCGGCAAAGCGAGAGACCGAGGATCGGGAGGCCGAGTTCGTCTTGATGTACATCCCGTATTCTGGGTTTCGTCGTCCCGGCCCCGTCGAGCCGCTGCTGACCGACTGGGCCAGGGAGACCGGTACGGCGTATGTGAACCTGAGGGAGCGGTTTCTCGAGATGCCAGCCACGGACCAGGACCGCCTCTACGATGGACATTGGACACCCTACGGCAACGAACGCGTTGCCATGCTGATGGCTGAATTCCTCCGACAGCGGGCATCGGCCGGCGGACCGGACTCGTCCTCGGAGGCGACCCGATGAGATCGGCATGGAGGTCAGCGCGCCGCGCCCGGACGCGTCGCGGCCGCCGCTCGCGCGGGGTCCGCTATGGCCTGACGGTCGTGATCGCAATCTCCCTCGGCGCAGCCCTGTTCTTCGTGGCACGACGGCGAGCGGAGTTGTACTGGTACGACGTGCGACGCGACTACCGAGTCTCGTTTGGGGACAGTCACGTCGAGCGGATCGAGGTCGAGATCTCCGAGGACGGGTTCGTGTTTCCGGCGACCGCGGACGGCTGGAACACGGCACTCCTCGGAATCCGTCTCTCCTCGACACTGACCGGCCGCTGGGTCGAGCCCTCGGTGAGGACGGGGCCCGACGCGCGGCGTCAGTACCTGGAGCACGGGGTGAGGGGGCTTCGCTACCTGAACCTCTCCGGCATCCGGCCGCGGGCAGGGGAGACGGTGCCGCTCGAGGGTCGCCACGTCCGGTGGGAAGCCCAGTCCGGCGAGCTGCTGCTGTTCCATGGTCCCGTGCTCGCCGGCAAACGGATCCTCGTCCTCGCTCCGCACCCCGATGATGCTGAGATCGCGGCGTTCGGGCTCTACGCTGCCTACGACTCCTGGGTCGTCACGGTCACGGCGGGGAATTACGTGGATGGACGCTACCGTCGGCTCGACGAGGATTCTCAGGCCCAAGATCAGATGAGGGGGGAAGTGCGTAGCTGGGACGCCGTGGCCGTGCCGCTGCTCGGAGGCGTGCCGTTCGAGCGCACCGCGAACCTCGGCTATCTGAACGACTCGCTGGCGCGACTGTACGAGACGCGCGCCACCGACACGGACGCCGCCGTGATCGAGGAAGTAAGTCGGGGTGGCTTCCGCAGAGGAAATGTGGCCGGCCTGCTCGCAGGTCGGGAGGCAGTGGCTGCCTGGTCCAGCCTGACCGCCGACCTGGAAGCCGTGCTGGATGCCGTACGGCCCGATGTCGTGGTGGCACCGCATCCCGCGCTCGACGCCGCCGCGGATCATCGCTTCACCACGATCGCAGTGCTCGAGGTGCTCGCGCGGCGCGGGGACGAACACACGCTGCTGATGCTGTACACCAACCATCACGTGCGGTCCGCGTACTACCCCTTCGGTCCTTCCCAGTCGATCGTCAGTTTCCCGCCGTGGTTCGACGACGAACCGACGTTTCCATCCGTCTATTCGCATCCGCTGGACGAGGCGGCGCAGATCCGCAAGGTCTTTGCGCTGGAGGCGATGCACGACTTGAGGGCTGCGCCTCAGCGGTCCGTCGGTGGCCCGACCGGTCGATTCCTTCGGCGGCTGCAATGGGTTCTCGATGAAGTCACCAGGGACCCGCTCGAGACCTACAGCTACTTCCGTCGCGCTGCTCGCCCAAACGAGCTGCTGTTCGTCTATTACCCCGAGGATCGTTCGGACCTACTCGCGCAGCCGCGCTGATCCTCCGGGCCCCCGCGCTGCTTCAAGACACGATGGGGTCAGGCGGCGAAAACGCATGGCGTTCCACGAAGCGGGTGTTGTTCGTGGCGGCCGACGGGACCGCACCGGAATACTCGGTGTCGCCGATCCGGTGAAGGAGACTGCGCCGGAGGCTATCGAGCGTCTCCATGAGGACGGCATCCCCATCCTGATGTTGACCGAGGACAGCCGCAGCACGGCCGAAGCGGTGGCGGCCCGCTCGGGATCGACGAGGTGGTCGCGGAGGTTCCGCGCGATCAGAAGGCCGATACCGTCAGGCGCCTGCCGCCGAGGGCCGGGTCGTGGCCATGGGGGGCGACGGCATCAACGACGCGCCCGTCTTGGCGCAGGCGCAGGTGGGGATCGCCATGGTCACGGGAACGGATGTCGCGATCGAGAGCGCTGGTGTCATGCTCGCCATCCTCCCGAGCCCGATGATCGCGGCCACCGCGATGCGCTTCAGCTCGGTATCGGTGATAGGGAACGCGCTGCGGCTGCGACACGTCGCCGCGTAGGCGGGTTGCCCCACAGCGAGCTTTCGCAGTGGGGCGACGGGGAGCGAAAGGTGGAACTGAGGAGGAGAGAAACGCGACCTTCCCAAGACCTTCCCGCCATACCGTAGCGCGCACGTGGCAGATCTCGACCCACGCGCTTCCACGGACCCTCACGGCACGGTCACGGCCTCGATGGCACGCCGCAGCGCCGGATCGCGCCCGTGTCGGAGATCCTCGATCGTGGGCACCACCCTGAGATCGGGATGCACACCGACTCCCTCGAACGGCGCGCCGTCGGGGAAGTACTCACGCTTGGCCCCGACCCAGAATTGGATGCCGTCACCCAACGACACCGAGTAGGGCTGGCCCGAGCTGCCGGCGGTGCTGTCGCCGATCACGATCGCGCGACCGTTGTCCTTGAACGGCATCACGAAGTCCTCGCAGGCGGAGGCACACGCGGCATCGATGAGGATTGCCAAGCGGCCGGTGAACAGGGCGTCGGCATCCCGCGTGGTCGACGGCCAGGACATGTGCGGTCGGGCAAACGGCTGAAGATTCGCCCCGCCTTCACCGGCTCGATAGGCGTGGACCGCGAGGTGCATGGGGGTTGATTCCGCCCACCATCGCCATGGTCGGTCCATCAGGGCCGCGATGACGCGCGCGGGAGTGCCGCCACCGCGATTCCCGCGCACGTCGATGACGAGCCCGTCGGCCTCGCGAAACCGTTCGACATACGCGAGGGCGCTGTCGTGATACTGCTGCCCGTCCCACACGGGAACCTTGAGGTACGCCGTGCGCTCATCGATCCACCGGCCTTCGACGACGGACCCGGTGAGCGGGGCGTCCCGATCTCGATCCACGGTGACCGTATGGCCATCGGACAGCGCCACGGTGTAGCGCAGCGGGAATATCCCGCGCCACCACGGCCGGAAGATCAGACGTCGTCGTGTCCGCTCGGTCGAGGCCGCGATGTACCGTGAATGCTCCCGATAGAATTCCTCGAACGGCCGTCCGTCGAGCTCCGCGATCACATCGCCGGGGCGCAGGTCGTCCCGAGCACTCCGGACGACGACCCACGCACCGTCCAGGTACTGTGCCTCGTAGTCGTGGTGCCCGCCGTGTATCACGGCCCGGTCGAAATACCACGTGTGCTGGTTGTTGAAGCGCGCGAGGAACGCCATCGACGCGAGCGAGAACCCGACGCGGTCCGGCGCCGCCATGGCCTCGGCGAGGTACTCCGTGAATGCCTCGTCGAGATCGAGCGTCGGGACGTCGTCCCAGTGCGCGAAGTAATGCCCGATGGCAGAGTACAGGCGCGCGGCCACGTAGGCCCGCCGCGCCGCACTGAGCGAGTCACCAGTGACGGCGGCGATCGCGGCCGTCGGGATCGACGGTGCCGTCAGCGTTGGTACCAGATGGGTGGTGCCAAGCGCGCTGCAGCCCATCCAGAGCGCGCAGCCCATCGCGATGGTGACCATCGTGCCTCCAGGCTGAGAGAATCGGGAACCAACGCCAGTGCGGGCCCGCGCACCCGCCAGGGGTGTCAGCGCTCCGGCCGGACGTCCAGCAGTGCCCCGCCCGCATTCCACCCGCCACGGCTCCGGCGCGTAGCCAGGATGTCCCCTGGGGGGGTCTCCCCATACCAACACCAGGTCCGCGCGGTATCCCGATGACCCCGGTGCCGAGAGCTCCCCACAACCTTCCTGATTGCCTTGTTTGCAGCAAGGGGAATCGCAGGTGACCCCGATGCGGTAGCCCGCGGCGGCTTTCAAGTTACTGCGGAGCTTCTGCTTTCTACCGCTGTCCCCCGCAACTGCTGTCGGGCTGGGTCGGAGAGGCCATCCAGGCGTTGCCGTCTCTTCCGGCGAAGTCCGCCATGAGCAGCGGCATGACGCTGTACTGACGCTCGAAAGCCCGCGAAATGGCCTTGTGACTGCCTTCCTTCTCTCGGTGTGCTCCAAAGGAGCCGCCGCCGCGTCAGCTTCACACGACAGCCCGCAAGTTGACAGCACCCTTCCGGATCACCCTGCGGATCCCTACCGCGGGTTGTATCCGCTTCGGTCCAGGAAGGCGGGGTAGTCGGTGACGGATAAGATGTCCTGAGGCGCCTGCTGTCTATCGTCGGTGTTCTCGAAGTAGGCTTGGGTGATCAGGGCTCCCATGACGTACCCGACGCTCGACAGCTGTGCGGGATCCTGAGGTTTCACCCACAGCGAGTCACCCGTCTCCGGTCCCAGCATCTCCTGTGCGAATCGCTCCCACAGCTCGCGTTCATGTTCGGCGACAACGGCACGAGCGTCTTCCTGCGTCATGCGGCCCGTCACCGCATCGGCGAAGTACTCGGCGGTCCCTTCGGTGGAAAGACAGCCTTGGGGGTGTGGCGCTGGAGGTTGGCGAATGCCCGTCGGTAGGTCGGTAGCTCCGCCTCCAGCACCGGGATGTCGGCCGCCAAGGAGTCATAGGCCAATTGGCTTCAGGGTTTCGTCTCCCATTCAGATGCTGACGTGGCGATACTGGCAAACGTGACGGTCTCGCACACCGTTGGGCGCAAGCCCTTGTGGGTGGATCTCCGCTCGGGCTTCGCCCGCGCTCGATCTGCTGCGCCCCGACTCC
>JBDHDN010000238.1:0-6347 GCA_039591485.1 Gemmatimonadota bacterium | reverse complement strand
CGTGATGCCACTCACCCGACAGCAGATAGCTCTCTCCGACGCGACCATGCTGCTCCGCCGCGAGCGCACCCGCGCACACGTCTCGCACGTCTACCCAGTCGAAGCCGCCCGGCAGCAGGGCGGGGATCCTGCGGGCTGCGAGGTCAAGCAGCACGCGTCCCGTTCGCGAGGGGTGGTGATCACCGGGGCCCAGCACCGCCGTTGGATGGACCACGACCGCCGGGAGTCCTTCGGCAATTGCGCTCCGCACGCGTGCCTCACCGAGGGCCTTCGACCGGTCGTACACGGGGTGCGTCGCCCCAACCCGTGGTGTCGTCTCGTCGATGACGGACCGACCGTCGGTAAGGTCGAAAGCGTGGATACTGCTGCAGTGCACGTAGCGCTCGACGCCGGCGTCGAGCGCGGCCCGCGCCGCATGTTCGGCGCCTCGGATATTCGTGTCGGTGACCCGACCGCCGAGGTCACCGGCGAGGGAGATCACCGCGGCCAGGTGGAAGACGGATTCCGCGCCGGCGAACGCGGCCCGCAGCGACGCCGGGTCGCGTACGTCTGCCTCGACGAGCTCGACCTCGAGCCCTCGGAGCGCCCGTCGGCTCGAGTGGACCACGGCGCGCACCGAACGGCCTCGCGACAGAAGTTCGCGCACGAGGACGCTCCCGATGAAGCCGCTCGCTCCGGTCACCACGGTCGTCATTCAGTGTTCCCTCGCTCCTCTTGTGCTCGGAATCCGGGGCCGGTCACATCTGCATTGACAAGGATGTCCGCGCCCCGAAGCTGCAGGCGAATCCCCCGCCTGTCTACCTGCCGCACGGCCAACCGGCCGAGCCAAAGGCGTGGTACCTGCTCTATTTCGTACGGTTTCGAGACGGCGAGGTGGAAGGCAGCATGCGGGATGACGGGGGGCGCCGGAAGCGGCGATGCTCCGTGCTGCTCGACTGCGCGGACCCGGACGTTCGGGAAGCCGAGCAACGTCGTGTACCTGCATATTCGACGCCGTGATGTCGACTGCGCTCGCGTGGACGGAACACCAGTCTACTCGGTGGCGCTCGACGGTGGCACGGGCAGCAACAGATCGTCAGCAATCTGGCCAGGTGAGTGGGATGGTCATGCCGGATCGGGCGACGACCCGCCCGCCTGCCTGCAGCAGGTGATCGACGCCGTCTTGAGGAGGGAGGCTGCTGCACCGCAGCCCTGGAGATCCGACCGAGGCCGCGGCTGCCGCTATCGAGACTCGGCGGCCGACGCCGGCGCACCGAGCGTGAACACCATGACGTGCTGGCGCGGCAGGAAGTCCTCGGTCGTCTGCCACGCGAGGCCGACCGCCTCCATTTCCCTGCGGGCTTGCTGCTGCGTCATCTTGTGGAGCTCCTTGATGGGCACGCTCCGATCCTCGCCGCGATACTCCACCAGCACCACGCGGCCGCCCTCGCGCAGACCGGCGACGATTCCCTGCATCATCTCGCGCGGGTGGGAGAACTCGTGATAGGCGTCCACGAGGTACACCACGTCGACCTCGCCGGCCGGCAGCTTGGGGTCGTCGACGCTCCCTTGGATGAGCTGGATGTTGTCGAGCCCAGTCTCGTCGGCGCGACGGGCGATGCGACGCAACATCTCCGGCTGGATGTCGACCGCGAGCACCCTCGCAGACTCGAGGCGTCGGGCCAGTGGGATGGAGAAGTACCCTGAGCCGGCACCGATGTCCGCGTATGCGCTGCCTTGCAGGGAGACGAGGTAGTCCAAGAGTAGGTCGGTACGCTCTTCCCGTTCGCGGTCACTGCGCTCGAGCCAGTCCACGCCGCGATGCCCCATGACCTGGGAGATCTCGCGGCCCATGTAGTACTTGCCGGTGCCGTCACGGGTGCGCGTGCCGGTCTGATAGACCCCGCTGGTGTCCGCACTTCGCCCGTTGACCCCGGCACAGCCCATCGAAAGGGCAAGGGTTGCCACGACCAGCGGGCGCAATCGGACCCTCGGAAACGGCGTGCCCTTCAGCTTGCCCGACGATGGTGCCACCGGAGCATGCCTCCACGTGTCAGTTGGCAGAGCGGACGGCAGGCAACCGCCTGGCCACTCGGTGGACGCGGCAGTCCTCAACTTCCGGCCTCGGCCACGAACTCGGCTCCGCTCACGGTTCCAGTACGATCCTCGACGGGCCAACCGGTCACCCGCGCAGTGCCACCACCAGGAAACGATATCGCGTCCCCAACGATGCGCTTCCCCTCGAGCAGATGTTCGACCCACGTCTCGTCGCTCCAGTTCCGGCCCACCAAGGCATCCCCACTCGCCGCACCGGCGAGGCTCGCCAAGTGTGCATTGGCCTCGACAATGGTGCCACTGGAGTCGAATGACCCGACGCCGAACGGTGCCTCTTGGTAGAAGGCCGCACGGCGTCGTTCGAGGGCACGGGCCGTATGCTCGGCCCGCTTGAGATCCGTGACGTCCAGCGCGTGGCCGATGACGTACGGATCGCCCGCGGCAGGGGTCTTGAGACTGTTGGCATAGGTCCAGTACCGCTGCGCACCATCACGGGCGTTCACGAGCAGGATGCCCGAGTCGCTCCCGACCTCGCGGATGCGTTTCAGGTACGGATCGACCGCGTGCTGCACCCGTGATGCGACCAGCTCTCTGAGATTCACTCCGACGAGCTCATCCGCATCGTACCCGACCGACGCGGCAGCCGCCGGATTGACCGCCGTCAGATCCCCGTCGAGATCGTGAGTGCAGATCAGCCCCAGACTGTCTTCCACCAGCTCACGATACCGCCGCTCACTGGCGAGCAGCTTGGCCTCTGCCTGCTTGGCTCTGGTGATGTCACGCACGATGGCCACCACGTCGTCCTTCCCCACCGCGACCATGCGCGCCTCGAAGTGGCGGCTCCCGCCGCTCTCGGGCAGCCGGTACTCGACGGTCTCCCTGCTACGCAGCGCCAGCGCGCGTTGGATGCCCGCCGTGATGGTCTCCGCCGCATCCGGCGGCATGATCTCGTGGATCTTCCTGTGCAGAAACCGGTCGGGCGGCACGTACGTGGTGAACTCGGTGCTCGGGCTGAAGTCGAGGAACGTCCCGTCGCTGCGGATGCGAAGGACGAGGTCCGGAACAGCCGCAAACAGGACTCGCAGCCGCTCCTCGAGTGATCTGTGCTGGTGGGCCATGCGGAACCTCCAGACCGCCGGTCACTCGAATCTTAACCGCGAAACCCCTCGGTGGGTGGTTCTCCCGGGTAAGAGCCGAGCCGAGTCGAGTGGGATGCCGCCTGGGGACTTCCTGACCGTATCCCGGCACCACCCGTGCGCGGTCTTGCAGCGGCGGTGACAGTTCCTACCTTTGGCCCATGGGCGATCCGCCGAAGCGTTCGGTCGAGGAGCGTCTGGCTGCGCTCGAGGCCGCCGTCTCCCGGCTGCAGGGAGCAGTCGACGCACTCACAGCCGGCATGGCACGTGGGCCGGACAGACCTTACCCATACACGCGGAAGCCCTCGCCCCCGCGTCGGCAGCAGGATGACCGCGAAGCACCCCCAACTCCCGCTGGCTTTCCCGCACACGCCCGAACACCTGGAGGAACCCCGCGAATCCTGGCGGGCCTGCTGCGCCGTGGACCGCAGTTCTGGATCAGCCGGGTCGGCATAGCCCTCCTGCTCGCGGGCGTGGCGTACCTGTTCAAGTACGCGGTGGACCAGGGCTGGCTCACGCCCGCCATCCGGGTGGCCTTCGGCGTCGGGCTGGGAGCAGCGCTGGCCGGCATCGGCTTCCGCGTGCGTCGCACTGAGCGCTGGTTCACTCCGGTCATGCTCGGCGGCGCGGCAGCGACGTGGTACATCACCGGTTTCGCCGCGTTCCAGGTATTGCATCTGGTCAGCTTCCCGGTCGCCTTTGCGTTCATGGTGCTGGTCACGCTGTTCACGTTCGCCGCCGGCCTTGGGCAGGACGAGCCTGGGCTGGCCGTACTCGCAGCGCTCGGCGGTCTGGGTACGCCGTTCTTCCTCTACACCGACACCGGGTCCGTACCGGGCCTCATGGCGTACACCAGCCTGGTGCTGGTCGGCACCGGCGCGATCTACCTCGCGAAGGGCTGGCGCTCCCTGCTGTGGACGACGGCCGGTGGCGGCTGGCTCGTCGTGGCGCTCGGCTTCCGTACCGATGCATTCCCCGATCGGGTCGCCCTGCAGGGTGGGATCGCGGTGATCTGGCTGCTGTTCGCGCTCGTCCCGGTGTTGCGTGCGCTGCGCGGGCGCGCTGTACCAGCGACCGAGCCAACCCCCGAAGGTCCGAATCGGAAGGAGGTGGACCGTCGTCAGCAGGATCTCGCGGTTCTGGTCTTGGGAATGCCGGTGATCGCGCTGTTCACGTCCAGAGCCGTTTGGACGGTCAGCGATACGTTGTGGGGGAGCCTCGCGGTCGCGGCTACGGGCCTCTACGCGCTCGGTGCTCGGTACCTGGGGGAGCGGCAGGGTCGCTCGCCTCTCACGGCAGCACACGCCGTCACGGCTGCCCTGCTGCTGGCGATCGCATGCGCCCTGCTCTTCGAGGATCACGTGGTCTTCATGTTGTGGGGTATCGAGGCCACGGTGCTGCATCTGCTCGTGCGGCAATGGGCGCTCGACGACGCAGGCCCGTCTGAGAGACCGGCGATCGCTCTCGACGTCACTGCGCACATCCTGTATGCGGTCGTCGGTATCTGGATGCTCAACCGGCTCGTGGAACTCGGTCCGCCCGTGCGCGCTGTCTGGAATGTCCAGGCCCTCGCGGACATGGCCGTCATCGCGGTGACACTCGTTGCCGCCACCGCGATTCAGCCGGCCGCGGCGCGGTGGTATCGCCTGGCAGCGCATGCCGCCATCCTCGGCTGGCTGGCGCGGGAGTTGAGCCCTCTCCCCGCGGGTGACGGTATCGTGACCGCCTCCTGGGGCGTGTACGCGCTCGCGCTGCTGCTGTTCTTGCGCCCCGCACGCAACGTTGCGCTGGGCACGCTCTTTCTCGCCGCGGGCAAGCTGGTGGTCCACGACCTCAGCCAGGTGGAGCCCATCTGGCGCATTCTCTTGTTCCTGGGCTTTGGTGGGGTCTTTCTCGCGGTCAGCTACTACTTCACCGATCTCTGGAACGCATCCAGCCGGGAGTCTGTCACCGACAAGCAATAGGGAACTCGAGCGTCAACCTCGACGCCCGTGAAGCCGGCCTCCGCCGCGAGGTACCCCTACCCGCTGTGCGGTACGAAGGCGGTTCGGGCCGACGGTGCGCGGGCCGTCACCGGCCGGGGTGATTCGGCCCGCGCGCCTTCCCACGGCTCTCGCGAGGATGCACGTTTGCTCGATGCGCCACCCACCGCAGCGGAGATTCCCGGAGCGGCCGGACGATCCGATCGCCGGACGGCCGAAGGACGCCGACAGCGCCGAGCGCGTGTACAAGCTCCGCGCCGGGTTGTACGCGATCGCAGGCGGGGTGATCGTGGGCATGGTCCTGGGCTGGAGGTTCGGGACCGTGATTGGCATGATCGGGATACCGCTGGGGTGGACGATCGCCTACGTGCTGATTCTCGGACTGTTGGAGGGCGCCGCCCGGACCGTGCAGACCGTGTATGCGCCGAGTGGCGCGTCCACTCCCGCGCGCCGCGAGTACTCCCGGGCGCAGGCGCTCCGCGCCGCGGGAGAGTACGCCGAGGCCGTGGCGGCATACGAGGCGTTCGTCGCGGAATTCCCGGAGGAGCCCGAACCGTACCACCAGATCGCCTGGATCCTGCGCGACGACCTCGGTGCGTACGGTGGGGCGGCCCGGTGGCTGCGGCGCTCCAGGAGCGAGGCGCAGCTGACTCTGGGCCAGAAGCTGATGGTGGCTCAGGAGCTCATTGAGCTGTACCGCCACAAGCTCGACGAGCCGCAGCGGGCGATGCCCGAGCTTGCCCGCATCGCGGACCTCGTACCCGGGACACCGCAGGCGGAGTCCGCAAAGCTCGAACTGGCCGAGCTCCGCGCGCGTACGTGGGGGAACGAGAGCGACGCCGAGCGCTGACGCCCCCACTCTTCCGCTATCCGTTTGTCCGTTGCGACCGTCCCGACAGACGCCGTGGGATTCGCCTGTCCGTGGAGAAATCGGGGGCTCCCGATTCGGGATGCCTATTCCTATCTTAGGCGCCATGTCCGAGCTCACCTCCCGCCTCTCGGTCGCCCTCGCGGACCGCTACCGGATCGAGCGTGCGCTCGGCGAAGGCGGCATGGCGACGGTCTATCTCGCCGAGGACCTCAAGCACAAGCGGAAGGTCGCCCTGAAGGTGCTGCGGCCGGAGCTGGCTGCCGTGCTCGGGGCCGAGCGGTTCGTGCAGGAGATCACGACCACGGCGAGCCTGCAGCACCCGCA
>JBDHDN010000237.1:0-6376 GCA_039591485.1 Gemmatimonadota bacterium | reverse complement strand
AGGGCCGAGTTCGACCGGCCGGCAATAAGAACGCTGCCCTTCCGATGATCGCCGCCACCTTGGCGGCGGATGGACCGAGCGAGGTCTCCAACGTACCGAGGATCAGGGACGTCGAGGCCCTGCTCGAGTTGGTGGCAAGCCTGGGAGCCGACGTGGCATGGACCGGCGAGCACACCGTTCGGATCGATCCCGCCTCAGCACGCTCTCGCCCACTCGATCCCGCGCTCTGCGCCGATATCCGCGCGTCGATTCTGTTGGCCGGACCGCTGCTGGCTCGATTCGGCAGGGTGACGCTGCCGCCGCCGGGGGGGGACGTCATCGGCCGCAGGCGTCTGGATACCCACGTGCTCGCACTGGAACACCTGGGTGTGGACGTCGACATCGGTGCGGAGTACCACATGGAGGCGAGACAGCTGCGCGGCGCCGATGTGTTCTTGGACGAGCCAAGCGTCACGGCCACCGAGAATGCGCTCGTCACGGCCGTGAGGGCTGAGGGCCGCACCATACTCAGGAACGCAGCAAGCGAGCCGCACGTGCAGGACCTCGCCCGAAGCCTCGTGGCCATGGGCGCCCAGATCGACGGCATCGGCACGAACATCATGACGATCGAGGGTACGAATGACCTTCAGGGAACGCGCCTCGTCGTTGGCCCCGACCACATCGAGATCGGCAGCTTCATCGGTCTCGCCGCCGTCACCGACGGCGAGGTCGTGATAACCGGGACACGCCCAGAAGACCTGCGCAGCATTCTCCTGACCTTCGAGCGGCTTGGCGTTCGCGGACGGTTCGATGGTGCGGACCTCATCATCGATGCGCATCAGGAACGTCGCGTCCGGCCAGATCTCGGCGGACACGTACCCAAGATCGAGGACGGCCCGTGGCCTGCGTTTCCGGCCGACCTCACTTCGATCGCCGTGGTGGTAGCCACCCAATGCGAGGGGATGGTGCTGGTCTTCGAGAAGATGTTCGAGTCGCGGCTGTACTTCGTGGACAAGCTCGTGGGGCTAGGGGCCAGATTGCTGCTGTGTGATCCTCACCGGGTGGTCGTCGCCGGTCCCTCCCGCTTGAGGGGCGGTACCGTGGAGAGCCCGGACATACGAGCGGGAATGGCGATCCTGCTGGCCGCACTCGCGGCTGAGGGAGAGAGCACCATTTACAACATCGGGCAGATCGACCGGGGGTACGAGCGCATCGACGAGCGGCTCCGGCAGCTCGGTGCGCGCATCGAGCGGGAGTCCGGGCAGCCGCGGCCGTGAGACCCGAGGTCACCTTCTGCACCGAGGTCCCCTGGCGCGCCGGGGCCCTCCGATGCTACAAGCTCGGCGAATGGCACCGGGATCTTGGTCTCGTCGCTGGAATCATACCCGGCGGCGGTGGTATCGACTTTGGCCTGAGCGGTGACGGGCCAGTGGGGCAGGCGCTGGCCTCGTGGCTGGACTTGCTTGGATCGGCCGTTGGATTCAACTCGGCGGTCGTGGCGAGGCAGGTGCATGGCTCGGCGATCGCGGTGTACCACGACAGGGTCCCGGACGGCCTCCTGATCCGGGAGGGGATCGACGGTCACGTGACGGATACTCCCGGGTTGCTCCTGGCGGTGACCGTAGCGGATTGCGTCCCCGTCTTCCTCGCCCACCCCCCAACGGGGCGGATGGGTCTGCTGCACGCCGGTTGGCGAGGGATCGTAGCCGGCATCCTCGAGGCCGGCATACACGAGCTGACCGGCAATACTGACGCTGCGGCAGAGGATATCGTAATGCATTGCGGAATAGCGATTTGCGGGCCGTGCTACGAGGTCGGGCCGGAGGTGGTCACCGCAGTCACGGGGCGGCCGGCTGAGGGGCCCGAACCGCTCGATCTCAGAGCCGTCCTGATCGAGCGTGGTACCGCGCTAGGCGTGCACCGCATCACGGTGAGTCCTTTTTGCACGGCGCACGACGCGGGGTTTGCGAGCCACCGGGCCCAGCGTTCCGCCGCGGGCCGAATGGCGGCATTTCTCGGGAGGCCGCCGGCTTGAACGGAGATCCGCAAGTGACTAGATTCCTTGCACGTGCGGTGCGGGCGAAGTCGGCCCGCGCTTTTTTTTGACGTGCCGAATGGATGCATCCCTGGACCGATTGATCGAGGAGGTCCGATCCCGCGTCGCCGCGCTGGGATTCGAGCTTGTCGACCTCCAGCAGCGTGGCGCAGGAAGTCGGATACGCCTCCAAGTCAGGATCGACCGGCCGAACTCGCGACCGGGCCGTGGCGTTACGATCGACGACTGCACGGCAGTGAGCCGGGCACTCGAGGTGTGGTTGGACTCTGCCCAGGTGCTCGGGTCTCGCTACGTGCTCGAGGTCTCGTCGCCGGGGATCGAGCGGCCGCTTAGGTGGCGCGAGCACTGGGAGCGCTTCCGAGGCCAGGCGGTCAACGTGCGGTTGCAGGGTCGGGGACGCCGTCAGGCGACCATCGTGGACGTGTTGGATGGGCGCGATGCAGTCGTCCTTGCATTCGCGGAGGGCTCGAGCGAGGAGATCCCGCTCGACCAGGTTCAGGATGCCACCCTGGCCGTCGATTGGGACGCGGTGGAGCGTGAGGCACGGCACGCTCGCGACAACGATCGGGAGACAGAGCAGAGCAAGGAGTCCGGATGACGAGTCCTGCCGAGGTGCTGAAGGCGCTTCGGGACCTGGCCGACATGAAGCAGTTGGATCGGAGCGAACTGGCCGATCTGCTGCGTGACGGGATCCAGGCCGCCCTCGTGAAGCGGTATGGGCCGACCGTGCGGTCGGAAATCGAAGTTGACGACATGAAGGGCTCGATCCGCACGATCGTGTTGAAGAACGTGGTCGAGGAAGTCGAGGACCCTGCCTACCAGATTAGCGTGGAGGAGGCGCGCTGGGAGGACCCCGATTTCCAGGTCGGGGACGTGCTGGAAGAGGAGGTCCCGTTCGAGGCGTTCGGTCGGCTGGCGGTGCAGGCCGCCAAACAGCGCATCATTCAGCGGGTTCGCGAGGGAGAACGTTCGAGGATCCGCGAGGAGTTCGGTCACCGGGTGGGGGACCTCATCTCCGGTGAGGTGCAGCAGATCGAGCGGGGACGACTGGTCATCATGCTGAATCGGTTCCGGGAGGCCGAGGCGCTGATCCCTTACCGAGAGCAGAATCCCCGCGAGCACTTTCACCAGGGTGATGCCATGCGGGCGGTGCTAAAGCGTCTCGAGGAGACGCCCAAAGGACCGCGCCTCATCTTGTCCAGAGCCGACCCACTCTTCGTGGTCGCGCTCTTCAAGCTCGAAGTACCGGAGATCCAGCAGGGCATCGTGGAAATCAGGGCATCGGCCCGAGAGGTAGGAAGCCGGACGAAGATCGCAGTGTCCAGTCGGGATGATGCCATCGATCCGGTCGGAGCGTGCGTCGGCATGAAGGGCAGTCGTGTACAGGCGGTCGTCAACGAGTTGGGTGGAGAGCGAATCGACATCGTTCCGTGGTCGCCGGATCCCGAGCGGTTCGCCAAGCTCGCCCTCGCGCCGGCCCGAGTGTCACGGGTCTTCTCCGATCCGGACACTCGGACCATTCAGGCGATCGTTGACGAGGATCAGCTGTCGCTGGCCATCGGCCGCGCGGGGCAGAACGTACGACTGGCGTCCGAGTTGACCGGGTGGAAGATCGACTTGTATTCCAGCCGCGAGTGGTTGGAGCGTGGGGGTGAGGGACCGCTGTTCGCCCCGCTGCAGCCCGAGGACGACCTGGTCGCCGACGTGACGCTGAAAGAACTGAAGGGAATGCCCGCCGACCTCGTGGAGACCCTCGAAGCGGTGGGCATGCAGACACTGCGGGACGTGCTCGACCTCGAGCATGATGACGTCATGAAGATCCAGGGCATCACGCAGGAGCAGGCAGACTTCCTCATGGCGTTCCTCAGCGAGCTGACCGAGGAGAATGCCGAGGGAGCGTCGGACGAGGAGACGCCGACGGAGGCGTCGCCCCAGTCATGATCGGTGAGGCACGACTCGGCTTGCTGGGATTGGGCATGCGTGCGGGCAAGGTCGTGGTAGGGACAAACGGTGTACGGGCGGCGCTGCAGCGAGGCGAGATCGAGCTGGTCATCGTCGCCGAGGATTGCAGTCGTCGCACGGAGGAGAAGGTGGTCCGGCTCGCCCGGGCCATCAACGTGCCGACCGTCACGGGACCGGCGGCCCGGGCGTTGGGTCATCGCCTTGGCCGTCCGCCGGTGCAGGCGGTCGGTGTACGTGATGCACAACTCGTGGCCGGCCTCACCGATCGCGGTGAGCCGGCGGATGCGAGGAGGACGTAGTGGGCAAGACGCGGATCCACGATCTCGCGGCGGAGTTCGGAATCGAGAGCGGGCAGCTGATCAAGCTGCTGGCGGAGATGAACATCCATGTGCGCAGCCACCTCTCCGGGCTGGATGAGGCGCAGGTAGCGCGCGTCCGAACGCGCTGGGAACGCGAGAGGCGTAAGAGCACAGAGGCCCCGAAGGATGCCAAGCGCTCCCGGCGCCGCAAGAAGGCCGTTGAGGAGCCTGTGGCGGCCGAGGTTCCCGCTCGTCCGACACGCAGGCGGCGTACCGCTGCCGAGGTCGCCCGACGTGTCGCCGAGGAGGAGGCCGAGCGCGCTGCATCCGTCGCGGAGGAGGAAGAACCGACGGAAGAGGAGGTTGCCGCGCAGAAGCCTTCGCTCGAAGAGCGTGCAGCCCAGCTGTTCCGCGAGCCGGTGACCGCGGAAGCGGCCGCCGCCGCGGAAACAGCTGGGGCGGAGGTCGCCGAGCGGGAGGATGCCGAGGAGCCGGGCGAATCGGAGGAGGCCGCCGCGCCCACCACGGAGCAGGAACCGGACAGGCCGGTGGTGGTGGAGACTCCGGCTCCGGAGGGACCGGAACCCACCGAGGCGGAGAGGCCGACGCCGGAGCCCGTCCGCCCGATGCGAGTCGAGCGTGTGCCCGCGCCGCCCCGAGCCCGTCCGGCAGCCAGTGCCGGCCCCCGGCCGATCGCTTCCGCCACACCGGGGGAAGCCATCGAGGACCGTCGCCGCGACAAGAAGCGCCGCCGCAAGAGCCGGCGGTCGCAGGTTGACAAGGAGGCGGTGCAGGCCAACATCAGCCGAACGTTGGCCAGCATCAAGGGACCTGGGCCGCGCAGGTCGGCCCGTCGCCGTGATGACGATCTGTCGGCACGCGAGCGCGATGAGATTCGGCGAGCCGAGGAACGAGAACGCGAGAAAACCCTCGTACGGGTCAATGAGTTCATCACCGTGTCTGAGCTGGCATCCGTGCTCAGCGTGTCACCGACCGAGATCGTCACCTTCTGCTTCAAGGAGCTGGGGATGATGGTCACGGTCAACCAGCGCCTCGACTTCGATCAGATCGATCTGATCGCCGGCGCGTTCGGCTTCAAGGCCGAGCGCGAGCAGGAGTCCATCCCGACCGAGAGCCTTGTCGCGGAGGAAACGGACAAGCCCGAGGACCTCTCGACCCGCGCCCCCGTCGTCACGGTCATGGGGCACGTCGACCACGGGAAGACGTCCTTGCTCGACCACATCCGCAAGACGAACGTGATCGCAGGCGAGTCCGGCGGGATCACACAGCACATTGGCGCCTACCATGTCGAGGTGCAGGCGGGGCATCTCACGTTCCTCGACACGCCGGGGCACGAGGCGTTCACGGCCATGCGTGCGCGTGGGGCTCAGGTGACGGACATCGTCGTGCTGGTCGTCGCCGCGGACGACCAGGTGATGCCGCAGACGATCGAGGCCATCAGCCACGCGAAGAATGCCGGCGTTCCCCTCGTCGTCGCCATCAACAAGATCGATCTACCCTCTGCCAACGTCGAGAAGGTGAAGCAGGACCTGCTCAACCACGGAGTGGTGGTCGAGGAGTATGGCGGTGAGACCATGGCGCAGCCGATCTCCGCGAAGAGCGGAGACGGCGTGGACGAGTTGCTCGAGAAGATCCTGCTGCAAGCCGAGATGCTCGACAAGAAGGCGAATCCGGATCGGCACGCGAGCGGGACGGTCGTCGAGAGCACACTCGATCCGGGGAAAGGCCCCGTGGCAACGGTGCTGGTGCAGAACGGGACGCTGAGAATCGGCGACTCATTCATTTGCGGGAGCCTCGCGGGGCGGGTGCGCGCGCTGCTGGACGAGCGAGGCCAACGCGCCGACGCGGCCGGTCCTTCCATCCCGGTCCAGGTGCTCGGTTTCGATGGGGTCCCGCAGGCGGGCGACACGTTTACGGTGCTTTCCGAGTCGGCCGATGCCCGCGAAATCGCGCAGCGGCGCCAGCGGCTTGACCGCGAAGCGTCGCACCGCCGCACGCAGCGGGGCATGTCGCTGGAGGACATCTCGAAGCGGATCGAGGAAGGCGAAGTCCAGTCGCT
>JBDHDN010000236.1:0-6379 GCA_039591485.1 Gemmatimonadota bacterium | reverse complement strand
GATCGGAGCGGTGAGCTGGCGGGGTTCTGGCTGCTGGACGTGCCAGCCTTCCCCGCGGCCCGAGAGGTCGACTGATGTCCTCGAGCCATGCGCCGCCGTCAGCGACACGATGAATCTGGACCAGGCGCTCGCCAGCTACGTCCGTGAGCTGTTCGCGCCCGAAGACACTGCGCTGCGGGCGATTCGTGAGCGGCACGACCGGGAAGATCTTCCCGACATCTTCATCTCGCCGGAGGAGGCAGGCATCATCCAAGTCCTGCTCCGGGCCATCGGCGCGCGGCGGGTGCTCGAAGTGGGTACGCTGGGCGGATACAGTGGGGTCTGGATCGCCCGCGCGTTACCCCAGGACGGAAAGCTGGTGACCATCGAGCGGCAGCCGGAGCGTGCGCTGATCGCGCGCGATGCCTTTCGCGAGGCCGGCGTACACGAACGGGTCGAGGTCCTCCAGGGCGATGCGGGAGCCGTGATGCGCAGTCTCACCCCAGGCTTCGACGCGGTCTTCTTGGATGCCGATAAGGAGCCGCTCCCGGAATATTTCGTCGAGGCGCTTCACCTCACACGGGTAGGAGGACTCTTGCTGTGCGACAATACGCTCTGTGAGGGACGCGTCACGGACCCCGAGGATCGCGAGGCCGACGTCGAGGGGATCCGCGAGTACAACCGGCTCGCCGCGCACGATTCTCGACTCGCGTCGGCGTTGATCCCGGTGCGTGACGGTCTGACCGTCTCGGTCAAGGTAGCCGACTGACCCCATCCACTCGTGCCCGCCTCGCCGATGCGCTCCGCCGGGTAGGGGGGACGGTCGGTGCCGGCGTGCCGCTCACGCACGCGGCGCCTCCGGTGCCGGCCCCATTTGCCGCGGCAACTCGGATCGAGGACCAGCGAATCCTGGCGCACGACGTGGGCGGCCCGGGCGAGCCACCTGAGCGGGTGGCCTTCCTCGATGGGATCCAGCGGTATGCGGTGGAGGGCCGCATTGGCCTGATCCCGGTGGTGCGCGGCTACGTTGCTGCGGCGGTTCTCGAGCGTGCGGCCGGCTCTCTGAAGCCCGTGGACGTCGCGGCTGAGGAGTTCTTGGTCGTGCCTGAGTCGCGGCTCACCGCGAGCCAGCGCGCAGCGCTCTCCGGGACGGGATTGCCGCTCGTCGACTGCCGCGAGGCCGATCGGGCGCATCCGATCCTCGACGTCCAACTGGCTGCCAAGACCGTCGAGGGTCGGCGCGCCGACCTGGAAATGCGGCTGGCCGAGCGGGTCATCGAGCGCGGTCCGGACGAGTGGCTCGTGGTCGACGGGTCGCTCACCGATCTCCACCGGGTACTCGATCGAGCGCCGCGGGTGGTGGGACTCATCAAGAGCCACGAGACCCAATTCCTGGACGGTGCGGATCTCGAGACGGCACTGACCCTTCCCGATGGGCACCGCTCGTCGGTGTTCGCCCGCGGCGGTGGGGGACGGGTCGGCGTCTATACGTGGTATCTTCGACTGTGGCCGTGGGAGGAGCAGGAGTTGCTGCACGGGCTGGTGCGGCTCGAGCGTCCCGCCCGCCCGGAGTCGGTGCATGAGGCGAACGCGGTGAGCCGCTGGATCCTGGCCGAGCGCGCGCCCTTGGCGACGCGCGATGCGCGATGGGATCGGCTGCTCTATCCCATTCAGCAGGTGGAAACGTATCTCCGGGCGCAGGCAGGAGGCTGGTGGTGATGACGGATGGTGGCGGTGCGATCGTCGGACGGGTCGTCGCGACGGAAGCGCTGCCCGCGGGCCCGCACGAATTTCACTTCTGGACGGCGCTCCAGACGTCCCTCGGCATCGGCGCCATCGTGCGCGTCGATGCCGGCGACGATCGCGCCGTGTACGCAGTCGTCGTGGACGGGCGGGCGTATTCCGACCTCCCGACGCCGCTGCACGATGTCGTCGCCGCCGAGGGAGATCCGACTGGGGATCACGGCCCTACGCGACGCGCGGAGATCCGGTTGTGGCGGGCGGCGGTCCTGCGGCACGACCCCGAAGAACCGGTGCAACCGGTTCCGCTTGCGCCGGTCCGGTCGGCGACGAGCGAGGACGTCGAGGTCGCGCTGCGCATGGATGCGTACGTTCGCGGAGACACCGCTTCCGGCGTGCCCGTGGGTGTGTATCGCGCCGGAGGCCTGACGGCCCCGGTATCGCTCGACGCCAACTTCTTGCTGGGCCCGGAGTCGGCGCACCTGAACATCAGCGGCGTGTCCGGCCTCGCGACCAAGACGAGCGCCGTGGAGTTTCTCCTCGCGAGCATCTTCCAGCACCTGCCGGCATCGCAGGGATCGGTCGCCGCCGTCTGCTTCAACGTGAAGGGGCCGGATCTCGCGTTCCTCGACCAGCCTGCGGACCTCTCCACTGCCGACCGAGAGCTCTATGCCGCCCTCGGTATCACACCGGCCCCGTTCGACCGGGTTCGCTACTTCGCGCCGTTCAAGCCCGACGGTGTGAACCTGAATACCCTGCGCTCCAACCCGGAACTGGTCGGCACGGTGGCGCCGCTCGTCTGGGGGCTGCGTGAGGTGCTCGGGTTCCACGAGGTTCTGCTGAACCGGGACGATCTCGACGCGAAGGCGGATGCCTTTCTGGACTTCCTCGCCGATCGGGTGGTGGAGAAGGACTTCCGCGACGAGTGGGGCGGCGTCCATCGAGTCCGCAGCTTCAGCGATCTCGAGCGGTTGTTCCGGGCGATTTTCGACGGCTTGGAGCAGGCGGGCCGATCGGATATCTGGCGTACCCATCACATCGCCACGATTCGCAAGGTGCGCAACCGCCTGCTGAACATCTCGACGCGGTGCAAGGGGCTCGTGACCGACGACGGCTCGTCGAGCGATCTGCCATTCGGGGCCTTCGAGGACCGCGCGGTGTACGTCATCGACGTTGCGGGGATGGACCAGGTGGCGCAGGACCTCGTGTTCACCCGCGTGGTGTCCACCCTGCGGGAGCATCTGGAACGCCGCCAACTCGGTGTGGATCACGTCGTGGTGTTCGTGGATGAGTTGAACAAGTATGCGTCGGCTGAGGGGCCCGAGACGTACGTGCGGAAGATGCTGCTCGACATCTCCGAGCGGGGACGCTATCTGGGACTGGTCCTGTTCGCAGCCCAGCAATTCCGTTCGCAGGTACAGCGACGTGTCGTCGGGAATGCGGGGACGACGTTGTTCGGACGGATGGATATGGACGAGCTGGCGACGCCCGGATACCAGGTGTTGTCTCCAGCGACCAAGATCAAGCTCGCGACGCTCCCCAAAGGTGAGCTGATGGTGCGGCATCCCCACTTCACGCAGCCCGTGTTCGTCCGATTCCCACGTCCGCCGGTGCTGAGCGGTCCCGAGGGTGTCAAGCGTTTCCCCCCGGCTGCGGACGTCCCGTTCGAGGAAGCCGTCGTCCGCCAGCTCGTCGCGCTCGACCGATCGATCAACGCCGGTCGGGTTCTCGATGCGATTGCCGGACGGCGCGAGGAAGATGTGCGCAGTGCACTCCTGGCGACCCGTCGGACGCGCCCGGAGGATCCCTTGTCGTTCTTCCTGGCGACGCTGGGCCCCGAAGTGGTCCGGGAGCGCATTGGAAGGCCGGCGCCGTCACGTACTCCACTTCGCACCGTTGACGACCCCTATGGCCAGTGAGTCTACTTCATGGGCGGCACGCGTCCCGCCGCTTGCGCGCGGTGTGATCCGGCGCACCTTTCTGCCTGCCCGGTGCAGACCCGCGCGCTTGCATCGAGCGATGCCGATGCATGAACCGAGTGGCGTATCCCCATGGCAGGTTCCCCTATGACGTTTCGTGCGACGATGGTCAGACCGCTCGTGCTCCTGGCATGCTGGGCAGCCGCCGTCCCGCACATGGCAGCGGCGCAACCCGTGTCCCTCCGGTACCGCGCCACCGTCGGCGAGCAGATCGATCGGCTGTTCCAGGCACACGTTCGGGTCACGACGACGGCAGACGGGACCGAACAGACACGTGAGGTAGCCAGGCTCGGCACGATGCGCGAGCAGGCCCTGTCTTCGCAGGATGATCGCTACGTGCTGCACCTGAGCTACGACTCGCTCCTCGTTCGGCAACGGGACGCGGGTGGCCCGTGGACCGAGTCACGAGTGGCCCTCAACGACAGTCTCTGGGTACAGCTCGCGGTGGATCCGCTGATGCGTGTGCAGCATCGGGTGGGCCGGGCGGATTGGAGCGAAGGTCCCCTGTTGCAGCACCTGGGGACGGGGTTCAGCGGCCTGGTGCTCCCGGACGGGCCGGTCCGGCCCGGCACCGGCTGGCAGCTGGACCTCGCGCTCCCCGCCGTCGTCGCGACAGCGGGGGTCGCTCCGGGACCGGCCGTCACTTCCCTGCCGGTGCGCGCTCGCATGACGGTCGACAGCGTCGTGGCGCGCACGCGCGATACGCTCGTGTTCGTCTCACTGGAGGGAACCGTCACGCCGTCCAGGGTGCGCGGGGCGGAGCGGGTGACGGTGCACTACGAGGGGGATGCCCGGGCGTCGCTCGTCTGGTCGACGGGATGGGGTACTTTTGTCTCGGCTGCGACCCGGACCGTTCTTGCGGTGCTCGTCGAGCGCGACGGACGTCGGTCGCCGCTCACCATCGAGACGACGATCCGTCAGGCCGTTGCGCCGTAAGCCGTGAAGCTCGCCCATCTCGCCGACGTCCACCTGGGGTTCCGTCAGTACCATCGGCTGACCGGGAGCGGTGTCAACCAGCGGGAAGCCGATGTCGCCAACGCGTTCCGCCGCGCGATCGACGACATCGTCGCGGCGGCGCCCGATCTCGTCCTGATCGCCGGCGATCTGTTCAATTCCGTCAGGCCCAGCAACCCGGCCATCCTCGACTCGTTCCGCCTCCTTCACCAGCTTCGGTCGGCATTGCCGGCGGCCCCGGTGGTCATCGTCGCGGGCAACCACGATGCGCCGCGGTCCGTCGAGACGGGCACGATCCTCAGACTCTTCGAGGCGCTCGAGGGAGTCCATGTCGTTGCCGACCGGCCAACCGACCTGGCATTCGAGGAGTTGGATGCCGTGGTGAGCTGCGTGCCCCACTCGTGCCTGCTGAGCGGCGCCCGGCCCACGCTCACGCCGCCGGCAGGGCCGGGCCGCAAGATCCTCGTGACCCACGGGGAGGTGGCCGGCGTGCTCCGACGGGGTACGGCCGACTACGAAGCTGGCGCGGCATGCGTCGAGCCAGGTGAGTTGCACGCCGATCGTTGGGACTACGTGGCCCTCGGGCACTATCACGTGGCGCACCAGGTGGCAGAGAATGCCTGGTACAGCGGGGCGCTCGAGTACGTCAGCCACAACCCGTGGGGCGAGTTGCTCGACGAGGCACGCGAGGGCCGGGCCGGGAAGAAGGGGTGGCTGCTCGTCGAGCTCGCGAAGACGCCGTCCGTTCGGTTCCGGCCTGTCGAGCTCGCGCGCCGCGTGGTCGACCTCCAAGCGATTCATGCCGCGGGGCTGGGAGCAGCCGAGATCTCGGAGGCCATCCGCACGCAGGCGGAGCGTATCGACGATCAGGTGGTGCGTCAGGTGGTCTTCGACGTGCCGCGCCCCATCGCGCGTGACCTCGATCACGCCATGATCCGGGAACTCAAGGCACGTGCGCTGCACTTCCATCTCGACCTGCGCCGGCCGCACGCGCAGCGCGAGGTCGGAGTGGGATCGCCCGGGACACGGCAGACGTTGGCGGACGTGCTGACGGACTATCTGAGCCGTCGCCCGCTGGATGCCGAGGTCGATCGTGAGCGTCTCGTCGCGCTCGGCCAGCGGTACATGCACGACGTCGAACAGGAACCGGTCGAGGACTGATGCGCCTGCACCGGATCTCCCTGCTGAACTTCCGTCAGCACGCGGCGACGGAGATCGCGTTGGGGACCGGCATCACGGCCATCATCGGACCCAACGGGGCGGGAAAGACGACGCTCCTCGAAGCCATCGCCTGGGCGTTCTACGGTACGCCGGCCGCTCGGGGTACCCGCGACAGCATCCGATGGAATCGAGCGCCCGCGCGTGCGTCCGTGCGCGTGGAGGTCGACTTCGCGCTCGGCGCGCACGAATTCCGCGTCGGGCGGGGCCTCTACAACGCCGAGCTGTTCCAGGACCGCTTCGAGGCGCCGATCGTCGTCGGGCATCAGGACGTGTCGGCCCGCGTGGAGCGGCTGCTCGGCATGACACGGGACGAGTTCTTCAACACCTACTTCACGGGTCAGAAGGAACTGGCCGTGATGGCTGCGCTCCCGCCGTCGGAGCGCGCACAGTTCCTGTCCCGGGTGCTCGGCTACGAGAAGCTGCGCCTCGCTCAAGAACGTCTTCGGCAGACCCGCTCCGCGCTGCGTGGCGAGCTGAGCGGACTCGAGCAAGGACTCGCGGATCCG
>JBDHDN010000235.1:0-6384 GCA_039591485.1 Gemmatimonadota bacterium | reverse complement strand
TACCGGCACGAACATTCGGAGCGCCGAGCTCTCGAGTAAGGACGGCACGATGTTCGGATCGGTACTCGTCGAGGTCGAGAACCACTCCCATCTCGCGAAGGTGATGCGGGCCATGCGACGCGTCCGGGGAGTGCAGGGCGTCGAGCGCAGGGAGCCCACGCGGGCGGAATGAGCGCCAAACTGCGGGATGCGGAGCGGGTAGCCCGTGGCGCCGCGTGCAAGGTGCGAGGTGCGCGGTGCACGGTGGACCGCGCCCAGCGCTCCCCGGGAGTCCGGACGTCGGGCGTCGTACGTTGCACGTTGTCCGTTGCGCGGTTCCGCTCCTGTTTCTAGCGGTCATGTCGACATTCGACCTCCAGATGCCCTTCGCCCTCGCCGGCGACCAGCCCGCGGCCGTCGGTGAGCTGGTAGCAGGACTCGGTCGTGAGGAGCGGTACCAGACCCTGCTCGGCGTCACGGGATCGGGCAAGACCGTCACGATGGCCAGCACGATCGCGGCCTACGGTCGCCCAACGCTGGTACTGTCGCACAACAAGACCCTCGCCGCGCAGCTGTACGGCGAACTGAAGTCGTTCTTCCCGTCCAACGCGGTCGAGTACTTCATCTCGTACTACGACTACTACCAGCCCGAGGCATACGTCCCGACCACCGACACGTACATCGAGAAGGACGCCTCGATCAACGAGGACATCGACGCGCTCAGACTGCGCGCCACGTCGAGCCTCGTGGAGCGGGACGACGTGATCATCGTCGGGACGGTGTCTGCCATCTACGGGCTGGGTGACCCGGCGGAGTATCGGGCGCTGATGGTGACGCTGAGGCGGGGCGAGGAACGGCCGCGGGACGAGTTCCTCGAAGGACTGGTGAACATCCAGTATCGCCGCAACGACGTGGTGCTCGAGCGCGGGACCTTCCGGGTCCGCGGCGATACGGTCGAAGTGTTGCCTGCTTATGAGGAGCAGGGTGTGCGGATCGAGTTCTGGGGCGATGAAGTCGACCGGATCTCCAAGATCGATCCACTCACCGGCACCGTCATCGCGGAGCTGGACCGGTGTGCGGTGTATCCCGCCACGCACTTCGTGACTCGGCGACCGAGGCTCGAGCGGGCGGTGCGGGAGATCCGGGCCGAGGTGGGACAGCGCGTACGCGAGTTCCGCGAGCTGGGAAAGCTCCTCGAGGCACAGCGCCTCGAGTCGCGCACGATGTTCGATATCGACATGCTGCTCGAGATCGGCACCTGCGCGGGGGTCGAGAACTACAGTCGCCACCTCGACGGCCGACGAGCCGGTGAGCGACCGGCGTGCCTGCTCGACTATTTTCCGGCGGATTACCTCACTATCGTCGATGAGTCGCACGTCACATTGCCGCAGGTCGGTGGGATGTACGAGGGTGACCGCTCGCGAAAGCTCACCCTGGTCGAGTACGGTTTCCGGATCCCGTCGGCGATCGACAACCGACCCCTCAACTTCGGCGAGTTCATGGAACTCACTCCGCGGATGATCTTCGTGTCTGCGACGCCGGGGCGGCTGGAACACGAGTTGACCGGGGGTGTCGTGGTGGAGCAGATCATCCGGCCCACCGGCCTCGTGGATCCGGCGGTAGAGATCCGTCCAGTGCGGGGCCAGATCGACGATCTGCTGGCGGAGATCCGCGCGGCCGAGGCCCGACACGAGCGGGTGCTGGTCACAACGCTCACCAAGCGCATGGCCGAGGATCTCACCGACTACTTGCAGCAGACGGGCGTTCGGGTTCGGTACATGCATTCGGACATCGACGCGATCGAGCGCATGGAAATCGTGCGAGGGCTCAGGCTCGGTGAGTTCGACGTGCTGGTGGGGATCAACCTGCTGCGAGAGGGGCTCGATTTGCCCGAAGTGGCGTTGGTTGCGATCCTCGACGCGGACCAGGAGGGCTTTCTCCGCTCCGACCGCTCACTGATCCAGACGGTCGGAAGGGCCGCGCGCAATCTGCACGGCAGGGCAATCCTGTACGCAGACAGAGTCACGGGCTCGATGCAACGCGCGCTCGACGAGATGGACCGGCGGCGAGACATCCAAGAGGCGTACAACCGCGAGCACGGCATCACGCCGGTGTCGATTCGGAAGTCGGTCGACCAGGTCCGGTTAGTGACGCGGGTGGCCGATGCGCGTGAGGCGGTGGAGGTCCCGGCACGGGAGGAGCCTGCCGCACCGGCGGATCGCGAGACGCTGATCGCCGCCCTCGAGGAACAGATGCGGGCGGCGGCGGCTGATCTCGACTTCGAGCTTGCGGCCCAATTGCGGGATCAGCTGTTCGAACTGCGCGCAGAGCGGGATCCGGCGCGCCGCGCACCGCGCGGAACGGCGCAACGACGTGCACGAGTGCGGCACCGTGGCTGAGCGACTCTCGCTCTCAGGACTCGAGCAGCGAGCGGGCGATCTCTGGCGTGACTTGCGCACGGGGGCGGTGGTGTGGCTCACCGGAGATCTGGGTACCGGCAAGACGACGTTTGTGCAGGCGGTCTGTCGTGCGGCAGGTGCCGAGCGGGCACGCAGCCCGACGTTCGCCCTGGTGCACGAGTACGTGTCGGCCCACGGGCCGATCTTTCACGTTGACTGCTACCGGCTCCGTGATCCGGTGGAGGCGGTGGATCTCGATTTCCCCGGACTCCTTCGGCACGGCCGACTTCTCATGATCGAGTGGCCCGAGCGGGCAGGTGACCTGGCGCCCGAGCCCGACGCGCATCTGCACTTCGCCCATGCGGAGGAGGAAGATGTGCGATTCGTGGAACGCATCCGATGAACTCCTACATCGCCATCGACACGGCGACGGATCGTGGGACGGTCGCCATTGGGCGAGCCGGCGAAGCGAGGCGCCAGGTCACGATCCCGGCCCGGTCGCACGCCGCCCGCACGATGCCGACGATCGCCGACCTCCTGTTGCGCTCCGGTCTCCACTGGTCCGACATCTCGGGTCTCGTGATCGCCGATGGTCCGGGCAGCTTCACGGGGCTGCGGATCGCGCTGGCAACGGCCAAGGGCATCGTGGCCGCACACGCGCATGTGCAGCTCCTGACGGCTCCGTCTCTGCTCGGAGCCGCGTGGGCCGCGCGACCGGCGCCCGCGAGCACTGTCGCAGCGCTCTCCGATGCGCTGCGTGGTGAGGTGTTCGTGGCGGTGTATCGCTTTGCGCCGCAACGTGTCGAGATCGTGGTCGAGCCCCGCCTCGCTCTGGTGGAGCGCCTCGGTGACCTGCCGGTGCCCGATGCAGTGGTCGGGGACGGCGCGGCCGCCTACGAAGAGGATGTGGCGCGTTGGGCCGGTGCGGCCGCCGTGCGTGCCCACGGGGGTGCATCCGCTGCCGCGCTGCTCGAGCTCCTGGTAATCCGCGGTGGCACGCGGCCGGTCGAGGACGTGGCGCGATTCGAGCCGGCCTACGGTCGCCGGGCGGCCGCCCAAGACCGCTGGGAAGCGGCACATGGACGACGACTACCGGATTCGTGATGCGACGGAGTCAGACGTGGCGGCGATCGAGATGATCGAGCGCGCGTCCTTTCCCGATCCGTGGTCGGAGGAGAGCTTCCAAACGCTGCTCGCCTACACGAGCTTTGTCGCGGTCGATTCGGAGGGACAGATCGCCGGATACCTCTTCTCCGTGGGGGTCGACGATGCAGGAGAGATTCTCAACGTGGCAGTCTCCGCCGAGCACCGGCGTCGCGGTCTTGGCCGGCGGCTGGTCGAGCACGCACTCGAGGTGCTGCAGGGAGGCGGCGTCATCCGGATCTTCCTGGAGGTGCGCGAGTCGAATGCGGCGGCTCGCGCTCTGTACGGGGCACTCGGCTTCGAGCTGATCGGTCGGCGCCGTGGCTACTATCACAGACCGTTGGAGGATGCGTTGGTGTTGAGATGGGGAGGCGAGCGGAGGGAAGGGTGAAGAGTGAAGGGGCGCACGCCTCGAGGATCTGCGCACAGGTGACCGGACAAGCGGTCGGGAAGGGGTGATCGATGCGGAAGATCGTTGAATGCGTGCCCAACTTTTCCGAGGGGCGCAATCGCGAGACTATCGACGCGATCGCCGACGCCGTACGCACAACGCCGGGGTGCACGTTACTCGACGTGGATCCCGGGGAAACGACGAACCGGACGGTCTACACCTTCGTGGGCCCGCCGGAGGCGGTGATCGAGGGTGCACTCGCGGCTGCGCGGGTGGCACGCCGCCGCATCGACATGCGGCACCACCGCGGAGCCCACCCCCGCATGGGAGCGATGGACGTCTGCCCGTTCGTCCCGGTCAGCGGGGCGAGCATGGAGGAGTGCGTTGCCTGCGCGCGCGAGTTCGGGCGCCGTGCCGCCGATGAGCTCGGTATCCCGATCTACCTGTATGAGGCCGCTGCCGAGCGGGATCACCGCCGGGCGCTGAAGGACATTCGCTCGGGTGAGTACGAGGGGCTGCGGGAGAAGATCACGCAGCAGGCGTGGGAGCCCGACTTCGGCCCCGCCGAGTTCGTGCCGGAGTGGGGCGCTACAGCCGCCGGCGCGCGGTTCTTCCTCATCGCCTACAACGTCAACGTGTTGGGCACGAAGGAGCAGGCACACCGCATCGCGCTGGACGTCCGTGAGCAGGGGCGAGGTCCGGATGCGCCGGGGATGCTGAAGGCGGTGAAGGGCATCGGCTGGTACGTGGACGAATACGGTACAGCGCAGGTCTCCATGAACCTCGACGACTATCGTAAGACGCCGCCGCACGCGGCGTACGAGGCCTGCGTCGAACGGGCGAGGGCGATTGACGTTGCGGTGGCGGGCTCGGAGTTGGTTGGGCTCATTCCGAAGGACGCGATGCTGCGCGCTGCGGAGTACTACATCGAGCGGGAGAACTTGTTCATCCTCGACGAGCGACAGAAGATTCGGCTCGCGATCGAGCGGCTGGGTCTCAACTCGGTGGGCCAGTTCGATCCCGACAGCCGGATCATCGAGTACATGATCGCAGACGAGGGTGAGACACTGCTCGCGAGCGCAGCGGTGCGCGACTTCGTGGCTCAACTCGGCGCCCGCTCTTCCGCCCCCGGCGGCGGATCTGCCTCGGCGCTCATGGCGGCGATGGGAGCGGCACTCGGTTCGATGGTCGGGTTGCTCTCCCACGGGCGGCGGAAGTTCGAGCGTGTCGAAGGCGTCATGCGCGAACACGTCCCACCGGTGTACGAGGCCATGCAACGATTGGTGCCGATGATCGATGCGGACACGCAGGCCTTCGGCGACTACATGGACGCGCTCGGCATGCCGAAGGATACCGACGATGCGCGGGCCGCCCGCCATTCGGCGATGCAGGCCGGGTTGCAGAAGGCGGTTGAAGTCCCGCTCAGGAGCATGAGGATCGCTGACGAGTGCTGGGACCCGATGGTCACGCTCGCCGCGCACATCAACATCGCCATGCGTTCGGATCTCGAAGTCGGCGCCCGCGCACTGGAGACGGGCATCTGGGGCTGCTGCCGGAATGTTCTGATAAACCTCCGTGACATCGAGGAGGACGGTTTTTGCGAACGCACCAGGCGCGAGGCCGAAGCACTCGCCGAACGGGCTGCGCGGAAGGCGCGGGAGGTGCTTGAAGTGCTTGAGGAGAGGGGGGAGGAGTGAACGGCGAAAGGTGATGGGCGACAGGATGCGATGCGCCAGCCAATGGGTACGGTTGCTCCGCGGTCGCGCCCGCCCCCTGTCCGGCCGCCCGCCTGACCGCCTGTTCGCCGGTCTGACCGGCGCCGGAGCTTTCAAATGTCCGATTCCGGTGACCCCCCTCACAGAGCCCCCGAAGAGATCCCGCAAAAATTAGGTCCAAAGCGCGTATCTTTGGTTGACAAAAGGACTTGCGATCCCTATAGTTTGAGCCCGTCCGGGTCCCACCCCGTCCTGTTCTTCATGGGAGGCAGTGTGAGTCGCAGTCTCAACAAGGTGACCCTGATCGGCAATCTCGGAGCCGATCCAGAGGTGAGAACGACAGCCGGCGGGACCCGCGTCGCGACGCTGTCGGTGGCAACCTCGCGGTCCTGGACCAACCAGTCCGGCGAACGGCAGGAGAAGACCGAGTGGCACCGCGCGGTGCTGTGGCGTCAGCTCGCGGACATTGCAGAGCGGTACCTCACCAAGGGCGACAAGATCTATCTCGAAGGCCGCATCGAGTATCGCAGTTGGGAGGATCGCGATGGTAATACGCGCTACACCACGGAGATCAGCGTGCAGGATATGATCATGCTGTCGCCGCGTGGAGGCGGGGGAGGGGAGGACGCGGATCGGAGCGCGCCGTCGCGCCCCGCAAAGGCCACGGCATCCGAGTCGGCAGAGGAGTCCTACAACGACTTCCCGGAGGCTCTTGATGAGGAAGAGGACGATCTTCCGTTCTAGTTGGATCGCCGCG
>JBDHDN010000234.1:0-6400 GCA_039591485.1 Gemmatimonadota bacterium | reverse complement strand
TCCACCGGCAGCTCCCTGCCGTCCTTGCAGCGGGCGACAAGCTCGAGGTCTTGTCCCATGGGCCGCACGTGCGGCCGTTCATGGTAGCGGGCGCGGTCAGTGACATGACCCTGCTTGAACCGATCGGGCAGCAGCAGTTCGACGGGCTCCCCCAAGACCTCCTCCCGGGTATAGCCCAACATCCCCTGGGCACGCGCGTTGAACTCCACGATCCGCCCCTCGGAGTCGACGATGATGATCCCGTCGGGCATGGCGTCGGTCAACGACGAATGGGCGAACCGGTCCGGACTCGGGTCGTGCGGCGGTCGATCTGGCACACAAGCCTCTGGCGGTGGCGGCACGATGAATGTCGGCACTTATGCAAGATAATGCCGGGACAAACGGCCGCGCGGGTGACGCGACGCTCAAGGTCGGGATTCCTCCGCCGTTGCGGCCGACGGAGCACCGCTCGCCGCCACGGCCTCGAGGTGCTCGGCGATCTGCTGTCCCGTCACCGGGACTGCCCAGGTGTTCCCCGACGAGGCACCGACGTGCAGCGTAAACCCGTCCGGCCACGCCGCCAGGATGCCGTCGGGCAGCACCACGACATAGCGCGCACGACACTCCGGTGCCGGGAACAGCATCTCAAGGACGGCCAGGAAGAGGTCGTCCTCCTGTGCCATGTCGCACACCACCGGCTCCTCCGGCAGCACGTCCACCGTGCGCCCGTCGATCTCCCCGAACCCGGCCAGCTCCGCGTCCATCCAGTCGTCGGCACCGGCAACGAGATCCAGGATGAGGTCGTGGATGGGCGCCACCGCAGCGGGATCGATGACGGTGCTCAGCTGGTAGCGAGCGGAGGGATGAGAGCTATCGCCCAATCGGACGACGGAGTCGGGGCCAACGATGCGAAGGACGTCCGGCGTGAGGCGCTCGACCTCGGTGCGCGATCCACACGCCGCAAGCACCACACCGAGCAACAGGCATCCGACTGTTCGATGAAGCATCACGCACGCTCCCCTCCTCACGTACTGATAGCGTGCGTGACCGCACCGGGTTCCGACGGGGGCTACTCCTCGATCCCTTCGACGCGGGCGGAGGCGTAGATCAGATTCGTCCCCGGCTCCGGAAACGCGGTCCAGTGCAGCCGCACCCAACCGCCGTCCCTGCGGCGGTAGCGATTGCTGAAGAACAGGGTCGGTGATCCTCGGGCGAGGTTGTGGGTCTCGGCCACGGTGACGTCGCGATCGTCGGGATGCGTGAACTCGACGAACGGCCTGGCCAGCAGCTCCTCGATGGAGTACCCGAGTGCCTCCTCAAAGGCGGGATTCACGACCTTGAAGTACCCGTTGGTGTCTGCAATACACAGGAGGTCGACGGCGTAATTGAACAGCCGCTCGAAATTGTAATCCGCGTCCGGGTCCGCCACGTACAATCCGGCACCGCAGGCGTGGCAGTAGCGAGCCTGCGGGACCAACTCGGTCTTGCACCGTCGGCACCTTCCTGTCGTTGCACTCATCGCCGCGGTCTCCTGCGTGATGGGAGGATAGCCTGACGTACTCCATAGACAATCCACCGCAAGCACTCCTGCCGCAAGCGCTCGGCAAGCTTGTCACGGCCGGAGCGACGAGGCCTCCCGCTCGGCACTCGTGATGGTCTTCACGCTCCGCGCAACCGACACGACCGTGTCCCACTCACTCGTCACGACGTCCTGTCCGTGTGCGAGCGCGTTGCGGAGCGTCTCCAGTTGCCGCACGAGCCGCTTCGCCTGCCGCTTCGAATCGACCCCGAAAAAGACGTACCACCCCGCGTACCGCGTCGCCAGCCAGCCGACGTCGCCGAACTGCAGCGCATCGACCGTCGCCAGCGCGTGCCCACGCCGGCTGCGCTCGTCCTTGAGCGCCCGAGCCTTCTCGAGCCGACCCGGGGAGATCGCGTCGCGCCAGCCGGGATCATGTCTGATCCGCTCGCGGGCCCTCGCTTCCAGGAACGTGATGATGCCGAACAGCCACGCCCGGAACACCAGTGTATCGAGCCGCCCACGATCGAGGTGATCACCTAGGCCAACCATCCTCACCCGCCCGTGCTCGGCAACGGCGATCACCGCGTCGGCCATCCTCGCGTCCGGCTCGATCTCGACGCCTGACGCCGCTCCCCCGTACTCGTGCGGCGGCCCCCCTGGCGGCCGAGGAACCCCGGCCAGGTGCCGAGCGCGAAACACCTCGTCGAAATCCGCGAGCGCTTGCTGGTGCACGGACCGCCTCCTCGGCCGACGTGGTGCCTGGACCGCTCAGCCGCGGTTTCGCCGCAGGAACGCCTCGAGTCGATCGAGTCCGAGATCGATCTGCTGCATGCTGGTGGCAAACGACATCCGGACGTGCGCGTCGTTGCCGAAGGCGATACCCGGCACGACCGCCACGTGTGCCTCATCCAGCAAGCGAGCGGCGAACTCCACCGACCCGTTGACGCCGAGCCGGTCGTAGGCACCCAGCACGTTGGGGAAACAGTAGAACGCGCCGGTGGGCTCCACACACGTCACCCCCGGCATCGCGCTGAGCCGCCGGTGCATGTGGGCGGCCCGTCGGGCAAACTCGGCGCGCATCGTGGCAACGCAGCTCTGATCGCCGGTCAGTGCCTCCGCCAGGGCGAGCTGCGTGAAGGTTGCCGCACCACTCGTGCGTTGGCTCTGCAGCTTGGCCATCGCCTCGATGATGTAGCGCGGGCCGGCTGCGAATCCGATCCGCCAGCCGGTCATGGCGTACGTCTTCGACCCCCCGGAGATGGTCACGGTCTTCCCAAAGGCGTCCGGGCCGGTGGCCGCGATGCTGAGATGCGGCACGCCGCCGTACGTCAGCCGGTCGTAGATCTCGTCGGCGAGCACGAGGACGTCCACACCTTCGAGAAACGCCGCGATCCGGCGGATCTTGTCGGGCGTGTAGGTGAACCCGCCCGGGTTGTTCGGCGAGTTGAGCACCAGCATCCGGGTCCGCTCCGTGATCGCCCCTTCGAGCTGCCCCACGGTCAGCTCGAAGTTGTGCACCTCGTCGCCGTGCACGAACACCGGCACGGCACCGGCCAGCTTGATCTGTTCCGGATAGGAAACCCAGTACGGCACGGGCAGGATGACCTCGTCGCCTGGCTCGAGGACCGACATGAAGGTCATCTGCACGGCGTCCTTCGCGCCGGCCGTGATGATGACCTGTGACGGATCGTAGGTCAGGCCGTTCTCCCGCTCGAGCTTGAGGCATGCCGCCGCTTTCGCCGCGGGCAGCCCGGAGGACGGCTTGGAGTACTTCGTCTTCCCTTCGAGAATCGCCGTGATGGCCACCTGCTTGATGTGATCCGGCGTGTCGAAGTCCGGCTCTCCCGCCGCCATGCTGACCACGTCGATGCCCTCGGCCTTCATGCGGGCCGCCTTGGCAGAGACCGCTAGCGTTGCGGACTCCGCGAGCTGAGCCGTGCGGTGCGACACTCTCATTGCTGCCTTCTCCTCCACTGACGGGATCGACGCAGGATGCTAAAGTAACCGCCCGCAACGGCGCGCGGCGCCTCGCGGTCGGCGGGAGCTGCCACCGCGACGGCGCATGGGCGAGCGGCCAGAATGAACGGTACGCCGGAAGGGAAGACGGCCCCGCGTCTGCTCGACTCCCGCGGGGCCGCCACGTCGGGGCTGCGCGAATATCGCTTCGCTTCGGGCCGTCGCGCCCGGCCCGTACCGCACCGCCCGACGTGATTCCAAAATGGGAAATTTCGTGGTCCCGTCAAGCATGAGCGCGGCGTTCCAGAATCCCGGAAAGGGATGTCGACAAGTCCACTTATGCTTTGGACTTGCTCCACGTGGGCACTGCCAGTGCGCACCGCGGTGGGGCGACTGGCAAGCTCGTCCGGTCACGCTCGGCGACGCGTGCGCGACCCCGCCGATCGTACATTGCCGGCGAGCAGCGAGAGCACCGCAATCTCGTCCTTTCTGAGCTGCCCGCGGCGACGAGGGCGCCGCTTGGTCGATGCCGGGGGCGGCGTCGGGGGGACGATACCCTGCTGGTAAGCCTCGAGGACGCGAGGGTGCACGTAGTACTTGCGGCACACCGTGCGCGTATTACCCAGTCGCTCGGCGACCAGATCGACGGCTGCATTCACATTCGCCCGTCGCTGCTTGGGCGTAGCGGCCGGCCCCATCTCGCGCAGGGCGGTGGCGGCGTACATCGTCCCCGCCCACGTCCGGAAGTCCTTGGCGGTGAATTCCTGGCCGGTGATGTCACGCAAGTACCGATTGATGTCGCCCGAGTCCACCTTCTGTCTGCGGCCGTTACCATCGAGGTACTGGAACAGCTCCTGCCCCGGAAGCGTTTGACAGTGCTGTACGATCGCGGCCACCCGCCGATCGGTGACGCCGACGGCGTGCAGCACCCCGCTCTTCCCGCGAAACTCGAAGGTGAGACGCGAGCCCGAGACCGCAACGTGTCGCCGGCGCAGCGTGGTGAGCCCAAACGATCGGTTGGCACGCGCATACGTGTCCGACCCGACGCGGATCAAACTCTTCTCGAGCAGTCGCACGACCGTGGCGAGGACCTTCTCCCGCGGAAGAGCCGGTCGTCCCAGATCCCGCTCGACCCGCTCGCGGATCTTCGGCAGCACCTCGCTGAATGCGAACATGCGGTCGAACTTCGTCTCGTCACGCACCGCACGGTACTGCGGGTGGTAGCGGTACTGCTTTCGCCCCTTCGCGTCCCGCCCCGTCGCTTGCAGGTGCCCACGTGCCGTGGGGCAGATCCACACGTCCGTCCACGCCGGGGGGATTGCCAGCGAGCGGATGCGGGCGAGGTGCTCCGCATCGCGCACCGGCTGTCCGGCCGCGTCCACATACCGGAACCCCGAGCGGGTACGCCTGCGGCGGATGCCAGGGCGGGCGTCGGTGACGTATTGGAGTCCGGCGGCCTTGGCGGCGTCGCGCAACGGTGAGCCTCCTGGTGTGCCGTCTCATGCCGGCGGGATCCGGCGGCTGTCGCCTGTAAAGATGAGGACGGCGACGCGCCTGACGCCACTTGCCATGCCGCTCGGACGGCGTCCAGGCACCCGCTCGCTGGCACCCGCGGTCACCTGGCCATATGGTTGTTGACGGGCACCCTTCGAACGAGCGGCATCGGGAGCTGCCGTGCGTCCGGAAAGGGCCAAGAGGTGGCAATGAACGCCAACACCCGAGAGCGACCTGCGGCCGGCATCATCGGACGCACGCTGCGCCTCATGCTCGGACTGTTGCTCGGCTGGATGCTGTTCACGGTGCTCCGCTCGGAGTCGCCGGCGTTCGGTCTCAGGGTGCTGGGTGTATTCGCGGGCATCACGCTCGGCTACACCCTGGTCCACCTCGCTGTCGGGCGTTCGGGCAGCAGCCTGCACGCGTGGCTTGGCAGCACCCTCATGCTCGTGCCCTTCGTCGTGCTGTTCGCTGCGGGGGGACCGAGCGCCCGGCTCGCCGCCATCGGGTTCGCGGCGATCTCGCTCGTCGTGCAGACTATCCGCGCAGATGCAGGCTGTATGCTCATGGCTCTCCCGGCGCTGCTCACGCGCAGGCCAAGCCACTTTGCCGGCATCGTCTTCGCACCCATCGACCTCATCGAGCGGAACCTGACGGGCCCGGGTGGACTTCCGGGATAGACGGAGCGGCGGTTAGACGGACAGAGGGATGGCGATAGCGAGGCCGCTGCGAAGTGCGAGCTGCTTCTGCCGTGACCGGTGGGGGTGGTCTCAGGCCTGCAGATACGGCTGGTCCCAGGCGACTTCGAAGAGCCCTTCACAGTCGTCGCAACGCATCGCTTGCGGCCGCCCCAGGATCAACTGCCGGTAGGTGCAGTTGGGACAGACGGCATACCCTTTCGCCCAGAACCGTGGGATGACATCCGCATTACCGGCGTTGGCGACCACCGTCCAGCGGGTCGGTCGATCGGTGGTGATCTCCATATGGCGCAGCGGGACAGTCTTGTGCCGGCCGTTGACCTGCACCACAACCTCGGACTGCGTCAGGTTGGTCGCGCGATACCAGGCACCGCGGCGCAGGCCGCAATCGACATCCTGGCACAGGCGGGCCCACCGGGTCTTGGACATGGCACAGACTCTCCAAACGAACGCATTCGAATAGTGCCATATCCGTCCCCAAATTGCCGTGCGGTGCGTCACACCCCACGGAATCCAGGGATCTGCCGTGCGCTCGGGCGGCGGGCACCCGAACGCCCGCTGGCAGCTCGGCCGGAGCCGAGCTGACGTGTTGTGGGCCGCGGCCGGTTTGAGCTTACGGATCGTCCCAGTCGACCGTGAAGCGCTGGTCGCACTCGTCGCAGCGCATCGCTCGTGGATACCCGGCCAGCAACTGTCGATGGCTGCAGTGGGGGCAGACGCCGTACCCCCTCGTCCAGAACGCCGAGAGCGC
>JBDHDN010000233.1:0-6411 GCA_039591485.1 Gemmatimonadota bacterium | reverse complement strand
TCTCCTTGGTGGAGCACACCAGCCGTATGCTCGGCGACCTCATCAGTTAGCAGGCTGACGTATTGATGGCTCACGACTTTTATGACGTCCTCGGGGTAGAGCGCAACGCGACGGAGGCCGAGATCAAGAAGGCCTACCGGAAGATGGCGATGCAGTACCATCCCGATCGCAATGGTGGGGACAAGGTCGCCGAGGAGCGCTTCAAAGAGGCCACCGAGGCGTACGAAGTGTTGCGGGACCCGCAGCAGCGTGCGCAGTACGATCGGTTCGGTATGGCTGGGCTCCGTGGTGGCGGTGGGCCGAGCGGGTTCGGCTTCGGTCACGTCGATCTCGCCGAGGCGCTCAACATCTTCATGCGCGATTTCGGTGGGATGGGCGGGTTCGATGCCTTCTTCGGGGGTGGCGGCCGGCAGCGGCGCTCCCGTCGCCGGGGTCAGGATGTCCGTGCCACCGTCAAGCTCACGCTCGCCGATGTAGCGCACGGCAGCAGGCGCACGCTCAAGCTTCGGAGCCTGGTGCGCTGCGAGCGCTGTGAAGGCTCGGGTGCGGAGCCCGGGAGCGGCACGGCGGTCTGTCCGACATGCGGCGGCGCAGGTGAGGTGCGGCAGGCGTCGCAGTCCATCTTCGGACAGTTCGTGTCGGTGTCGCCGTGTCCGACCTGCCACGCCGAGGGTACCGTCGTCTCCGAGCCGTGCACCGAGTGCCGCGGCGACGGACGGGTGCGCAAGGAGCGCAAGGTCGAGGTGGAAATCCCGCCGGGCGTGGACAGCAACCACTACATCACCCTGCGTGGGGAGGGGGTCGCCGGACCGCGCCGGGGGCCCGCGGGGGACCTGATCGTCGAATTCGAGATCGCCCAGGACGAGCGGTTCGAGCGTCGCGGGGCGGATCTGCTTCACGACCTGCCGGTGTCCTTCAGTCAGGCGGCGCTCGGTGAGACGGTCGCCGTGCCGACACCGTGGGGCGACGAGCAGCTGGAGATTCCCGCCGGCGTGCAGAGTGGCACCGTCCTCAGCCTCAAGGGGCAGGGGCTCCCCAGCATGACGGATGGGCGCAAGGGGACGCTGTATGTCCGACTGCAGGTGTGGACCCCCACACGCCTCACCCCAGAGCTGAGAGAGCTGTTCGAGAAGCTGTCCGAGGTCGAGGGCGAGCCGCCCAAGGAGGGTGACGGTCTCGGCCGCAAGATTTGGGAGCGCATGAAGGAAGCGTTCGGGACGTGATTCGATGAGCGAGTGTCTGTTCTGCAAGATCGTGGCAGGCGAGGTGCCGGCCACCAGGGTGGATGAGAACCAGCGGTTTCTCGCCTTTCGCGACATCAATCCGCAGGCACCCACGCACGTGCTCGCCATTCCTAAGAAGCACGTGGCAAGCCTCAACCACGCCGACGATGCCTCACTCCTCGGGGGCCTTCTCCTGTTTGCACGCGACGTTGCCCAAGCGGAGGGAGTTGGGGATGACGGCTACCGTGTGGTTCTGAACACCAACGCTGGCGCCGGTCAGACCGTGTTCCACATCCACGCGCACGTGCTCGGCGGGCGTCCGCTGCAGTGGCCGCCGGGCTGATGCGGGTGCCCGTATCGGCCGATGTTGCGGTGTTTGGTGGGCGCACCTAACTTGCGATTCCCGCTTCGGAGTGGAGGCCATCGAAGGTTGCGGAGCGGTGAGAGGCGAGGGGAGTCCTTCGGGGTGCCCTCTCGTCGAGCACATTGTCAGGCGGCTCATGAATCAGTCCAAACCAGCAGGCATCCTGTCAGACGGTGGGAACCACGGGCGCGCGCGGTGTCGATCACGCAGGTGACGCGTCTTCCCGAATTGGAGTCGGTTCGCGCCGCATGAGGGGCGCGGTGCGCGGCATCGGAGTGAAGGGGTGCAGGTGACACCAGTCGCCGGCACCCCTTCCCACATGGCGCCGGTGGCATCCCCCGCAACGCTCGAGCAGATCGGCTTCGAGCGCGCCCTGGTGCTCGTGGCGGAACACGCCGTGTCGGAACTGGGGGCGGCCGAGGTGCGCCGCCGTCGGCCCGCGAGCGATACCGATCTCATCCGTGACGAACTGGCGACCGTGGGTGAGTTACTCGCGGTCTTTCATGCGGGCGGCCGGTTCGCGCCGCGGGGAGTGGGCGACCTGACCCCGGTGCTGCGCGACCTGGAGACGGCGGGGAGCGTGCTCGACCCGGCTGCATTGCTGGCGGTTGCGGATGCGGTGGTCGCCATGCGGGAGACCCGTGCCGGTCTCGAGGCCCTCAGCGCGGATGCACCGCTGGTCCACCGGCTCAGCGTCGATGTTCCGCCGGCGCGTCTCTCTGATGCGATCGGAAGAGCGATCGAGCGAGACGGCCGCGTGAAGGACGGTGCATCCCCGGCGCTGAAGCGTGCCCGCAGTCGACTGCGAAGCGTCCGTGAGCGGCTGGTTGCTCTTCTCGAGAGACTGCAGCACGCCTCGGGTGCAGGAGACGGTGGCGTCACGCTGCGCGGTGGCCGATACGTCATCCCGGTTCGGCGAGAGGCCCGCGGATCGGTGCGCGGTATCGTGCACGGCGAATCGGCATCCGGCGCGACGCTGTTCGTGGAACCCGCCGAGGCGGTTGAGCACGGGAATGAGCTGAATGCGTGCGAGGCAGAGGAAGCGCGGGAAGTGCTCGCGGTGCTGCGCGACCTCACTGAGCAGTGTCGGGCGGAGCGGGATCGGCTGACGGCCGGCTGGACCATGTGTCTCCGGGCCGACGATCTCTACGCACGCACGCGATACGCGCTGGAGATTGGTGCGGCCGTGCCTGACGTGATGGATGCGCCCGGCCCGTTTGCGATCCGGCGAGGCCTTCACCCGTTGATCCTCGCAGACGCTGCGGAGCCGGTCCCGTTCGAGTTGGTGCTCGAGGGCGACCGGACCGTCGTGGTGAGCGGCCCGAATGCGGGAGGGAAGACGGTGCTGCTCAAGGCCGTGGGCCTGACGGCGGCGCTGGTGCAGAGCGGGATCGTGCCGCCGCTGAGTGCGTCCAGCACCGTGCCGGTGTTTCGGCGGATCTTCGCCGATATCGGCGACCATCAATCGATTGAGGCAAGCCTGTCGACGTTCAGTGCTCACGTTGCCGCTCTCCGGACGATCCTGGACGAAGCCGACGACGCCTCGCTCGTGCTTCTCGACGAGTTGGGCGGCGGCACGGATCCGCTCGAAGGGGCAGCCCTCGCACAGGGCGTCCTGCTTTCGCTGCACGAGCGCCGTACGGTGACGGTTGCGACCACGCACCTCGGGGAGCTGAAGGAGCTGGCATCCCGAACGGACGCCATGCTGAATGCGAGCCTCGAGTTCGACGCCGAGACGCTGGCACCCACCTACCGGTTCCTGCCGGGCAAGCCAGGCCGCTCGTATGCCCTCGCCATCGCGCGGCGTCACGGCCTCCCCGACCGAGTGCTTGCCGCCGCGGAGTCATTGACGCCGGAGGCGGCCCGCACGCTCGAGGCCACGCTGGCGGAACTGGAGCGCCGCGAGGCCGTGCTCGCACGGCGCGAGGGTGAGGTGGCCGACCTCGAGGCCCGGCTCGAGCGCGACAGCGCCACTCTTGCCGACGAGCGTGAGGAGGTCGAGGGCCGAGCCGCCAAGCTCAGGGAGCGGGAGCGGGATCAAGAGCGCGCGGGGCGGCAGCAGGCGCGTCAATTCCTGCTCGATGCGAGAAAGCGCGTGGAGGAGGCGTTGGGCCTTGCCCGGGCTGCAGTGAACGAAGCCACGGCCAAAGAGGCACGCCGGCGTGTGGAGGAGGGGGTGCGTGAGGAGGGAGACGCACTTGCCCAGCTCGAGCGTGCGGCGCGCGATAAGGGGTGGACCGTGAAGGGCGCAGGCCACCAGCGCGGGCAGAGCCCTCAGGAGCGCAGCCTGCCTGCGCGCGAAGCAGGTGCGGCGATACCCTCACGGCCGGCGACCCACGAGGCACTCACCACCACGGCGGCGACGGAGGTCGATCTGCGGGGCATGCGGGTCGACGAGGCGGAGGCGGCCCTCGCGCTGGCCATCGACGAGGCGGTGGTGGCGGATCTCCCGGCGTTGCGCATCATCCACGGGAAGGGCACCGGTGCACTCCGGTCGGCAGTGCAGGGGATGCTGCGGGTTGATCGCCGCGTCTCCAGGTTCCGCATGGGCGTGCCTCGGGAAGGGGGTGCCGGCGTGACCGTGGTGGAGCTCCGATGAGCACGATTCCCGACGAGGTCATCGAGCAGGTGCGCGACGCCGCCGATCTCGTGGGCATCGTTGGCGAGTCCGTGGAGCTGAGGCGGACCGGGTCCGACTATCGTGGCCCGTGCCCGTTTCACGGCGGCACGCATCGCAACTTCGCCGTGATTCCCAAGAAGCAGATGTACTACTGCTTCGTGTGCCATGAAGCCGGCGATGTCTTCACATTCTTCATGAAGCGCTTTGGAATGGAGTATCCGGCGGCGGTGCGCGAGGTCGCTCGCCGCGTGGGCATCACTATTCCGGAGCGATCCTCCGGTGGGCCCGACCCAAGGGAGCCGCTGTATGGCGCGGTGTCGGCGGCAGCGGACTGGTACGCGCGCCGCCTCAGAGAAGCGAACGACGCAGAGCCGGCGCGGGACTACCTGTCGCGGCGCGGGTTCGATCTCGAAGCGCTGCTGCCGCAGGGACTGGGATTTGCCCCCCGGGGCGACGAGTTTCTGGAGAGCATGCACAAGCTGGGCATTGAGCTCGAGCTGCTGCTCGACGCCGGTCTGGCCGTGCGGCGCGACGACGACTCGGTCCGGCCGCGGTTCTGGAACCGCTTGCTGTTTCCGATCCACGATCTCAGGGGACGTGTGGTGGGCTTTGGCGGTCGCGTGCTCGGGGATGCGGAACCGAAGTACCTCAACTCGCCGGACACGCAGGTGTTTCACAAGGGCAGCCTGCTCTATAATCTCCACGATGCGCGCAACGCGATCCGCCGGTCGGGCCGGGCGGTGGTCGTCGAGGGGTACTTCGACGTCCTGCGGCTCTCGGCGGTGGGGATCGAAGAGACGGTGGCTCCGCTCGGCACCGCATTTACCGTCGATCAAGCGCGGCTGCTCAAGCGATACACCCAGGACGTCGTGTTGCTGTACGACAGTGACCAGGCTGGGCTCCGCGCGACCTTCCGGGCGGCGGACGTCCTGGTGGCAACGGGACTGCGCGTTGCCGTCGCGACCCCGCCGAGCGGCGAGGACCCGGACACCCTGGCGCAGAAGGGCGGAGCGGCTGCGGTGGCCGCCGTGCTGGACGACGCGCTCGACGTGCTCGAGCGCAAGCTCCAACTGCTGGACCGGAAGGGCTGGCTGGGGTCGATCTCGGGGCGACGACGCGCGCTCGATCGCCTGCTGCCAACCCTCCGGGCGGTGAGCGATCCGGTCACACGAGACCTCTATCTCGGCCGGTGCGTCGACGCCCTCGGCGTCTCGCACGAGTCGCTGCTGCAGGAGATGAGGGCAGGCCGCCAGCGGGCGGCACCTGGGGGGGCCGCCCCAGTGGTATCGCCGAGCCGGGCAGGCGCGGCGCCACGTGGCGCCGGCGCCGGCTGGCCGGAATACGACCTCGTGCGCGTGATGCTTCGTACGCCCCGCTGGCGACCGCTGGTGCACGAGCAACTGCGTGAGCTACCAGTTGGAGACTCGGCCGCCTGGCGCCTCCTGGCCGTCGTCGCAGGAGCCGCGAAGGACGCTGGGCCCTCCGAGCTCATGGAGACGGCAGATGCCGAGGGGCGCGTACTCCTCGCCCGGCTGCTCGAGGAGCCAACCGGTGAGCTCGCTGAGGACGCAACCGTGGAGGCGGCACTTCGCCGCATCGAGTCGCGCGCGATCGAGGAACGACTCCGCGCCATCGACAGGCGGATCGTCGTGGCAACGGAAGACGAGAAGCTGGCCTTGACGCGCGAGAAAGAGCAACTGAGCAAAAGAGTTCGGTTATTGAATCCCGCACGTTGGACGGTAATCAAGAAAGGGAGGACCGGCAGTGCACGCTGATCTACAGGCGCTCCTGCGGCTGCAGGAGAAGGACAAGGTGGTGCTCGACATCAAGGCCGAGATGGCGGCGCTCGAGCCCCAGATCGAGGAGTTGGACCACGAGCTCGAGACCGCCGCCGCCGAGCTGGACGCCGCCAAGACCCGCGAAGAGGAAGCCGACAAGCGGCGCGCGGACCTCGAGGCGAAGATCGAGACGTATCGCATCATGCAGGAACGCAAGCGGCAGAAGCTCGAATGGGTACGAGGGGCCAAAGAGGCGTCCACCCTGATGGCCGAGCTCGATCTTGCCCGGTCGGTGCTAGCGAGGGAAGAGGCGGAGTGGGTCAAGTCAGCGGACCGTGTCAACGATGCCAAGGAGTTGGTCGAGGAACGTGACACGGTCTTGCAGGAGCTGAAGACCCAGCAGGCGCCGAAGCGGGAGGAGCTGTC
>JBDHDN010000232.1:0-6418 GCA_039591485.1 Gemmatimonadota bacterium | reverse complement strand
ACACGCTGACTTGGACCGCTCGCACGCCGCCTGTCACCGTCGTCCGGTTCCATGCCGCTGCAGTACTATCCAGAGGACGAGCCCGCCAAGCACCCCTACAGCCCCGGCGAGGCCGAACAGTGCGTCGAACGAGGCGTGTCGCAGTACCAGCCCGCCGGCACCGGCGCCTGCGATCCCCGCGATCTCGGTCGCCGCGTTCCGCCAACTCGACACCATGCCACGGCGTGACGGCGCCGCCCGCTCCAAGAGAATCTCGTCGATCAGCGGATTCGTGGCAGGCGATACGAGGCCCTGGAGAAAGTAGAGTCCAACTGCCATTCCGACCGAGCCGGTCGCCGCAAGCGCCAGTAGCACGGGTGGGAACAGGGCCATCCAAACCCTCAGCACACTTCGCGGGCTGCTTCTGGCCGCCGCCTCGCCACTCCCGATCATGACAAGCGCCGTACCCAGATGCGCCACGCCGAAGATGACTCCGATCAGCGAGATATCAAGTTGATGCTCCCGCGAGAAGAAGATATTGAAGAACGGCATCACGAGCGCCGGACCGACCATCCAGCAGGCTATGGAGGCGATACTCGGCCCCAGCGATCGTGGGTCCCGGTCCGCATTCTCGGACGCCGAAACCAGATCCGGCGGCTGCGCCGGCTGCTGCCGTAGCGGTCCAGCGGTAGCCACGGCAAAGAGTGGAATGGCAAGCACCGAGAGCAGCGCTCCTCCGAGCAACGTCGCGCGATGCGCGCCGAGCGCAGTCAGCATCGTCTCGGCCTGCAGTGCCTCGGCAATCCCCCCGCTCGCGATCATCCATCCAGCTCCGCTGGCAACGAGAAGTGCCACGTTCCACGAAAACACTCTCGAGCGGTGAGCAAGGGGCGTCCGTGCCATGATGTACGGCGCCATGGAAATCCTCCATGTCACCGCCCCCGCACCCGCTGCGAACGCCGCGGCATAGACGGCCGCAGGCGCCTCCACCAACGCGCCGGCTCCCAGCCCGAGTCCCGCGAAGAGCGCGCCAGCCACGAGTGCCGCTCGGACCCCGAAGCGATCCACCAGCCGACCGGCCGGGAGCAGCGCCACCAAGCCGCCCGCCGTGAGCGATGCTTGGGCGAGTCCCATGACGGATTCGTCCAGGCCGAGCGCGCCAAGGTAGAAGTTGTACAGGAACGCGTGAGTGAATAGGGCACCTCCGACCAGCACGTTCCCTATGAGAAACGTCAGCAAGAGGCTTCTATGTCTGGAGGTCACAAACCGGACTTTCACAATCAGGAATATCTCGGCATCTTGCAGCCACGTCCACAACGTAGAGGTCCGCCCATGCTTGCGCGAACACTCGCCTCCGCCGCCCTCGGTCTTCTGGCCGCAGTGCCTCTGCTCGGACAGGAACCGGATTCGACGACGCGGCCTGGCGACTCGCTGCCGTCCCCGCCCCGACTCGGACCCGTGATCGTGACCGGGACGGCCACACCCGCACGCGCCTCGGCATTCGGCCTCGCGGCCACGGTCCTCAGCGACTCTGTGCTCACCGCGCGACAGCCGCAGTATGCCGCTGATGCGTTTCGTGGGATCGCCGGAGCCGTGATCGACGAGGCCGTAGGGCCGGGAGGACCCACGATTCTCCGGCTGCGCGGCGGCGAAGAGGTGTTCACGCAAGTACTGATGGACGGAGTCCCGATCAATCAGAACGGCGGTTTTTTCGACTTCCAGGGGCTGTCCCTCACGAATGTCGAGCGCATCGAGGTGGTGCGCGGTCCCCAAAGTGCCGTCTACGGATCATCCGCCGTAAGCGGAACCGCACAGTTCATCACCCGACACGGACGTCCCGGACCACCGACGCTGCGCGGCGGCCTCGAAGGGGCCGCGGCCACGAATAATGGCGGCAGCTTTCGGGGCGAAGCGGCGGTCAGGGGGGGGAACGGCCTCCTCCAGTACTCGGGTGGCATCGGCTTGATCTACAATCGTGGCATTCACGCGATTCCACACGACACCTGGACACGCGACGTATCCGTCCGACTCGATGCGTCCCCGCATGAAATGTGGGAGCTTCTCGCGCTCTTCCGATACATGGACATCGAGTCCGACTTGCCGGTCCGCGACCCTGGCGCGACGAGGGTACCCCTCGACTCGAATGCCCGGGACGAACGGCAGCGCCTCGTCGGCTCGGTGCAGGCGGCCTTCCACCCCACGCAGAGCTGGTCGCACCGACTCCGCGGTTCGCTGTACGCCGAACACTTTCGCTACGAGGACACGTTCGACGACGTCGCGAGCTCAGGACCGTATGACTTCTTCGTCTTCGACGCGAATTTCGGGCTCGACAGCCGGCTCCGTCGAATGGCCGCTGACTACCAGAGCACGATCGAATTCGGACCCGGCGGCGCCGTGAACGTGACGGTTGGCGGCCGCGTCGAGCACGAGCGGCTCACCGATGAGACCACAGGGGATTTTGGCGATGGGACGCTCGAACTCGACCGCGCCAGCCTTGCCGGTTTCGGGGAGGCACGCCTGCTCATCAACCAGCGGGCTCGCCTGCTGCTCGGTGCCCGTATCGAGAAGTTCGAGGACGTGACTGCCGAGGTGACTCCCCGCGTGTCTGCATCGGTGGACGTGCTCCCGGGATGGCTGACGGCGCGCGGGACACTCGGGCGCGCGTTCAAGGCGCCCAATCTCCAGCAGCAGTATCAGGAGAATCCCTTCATCATCTCGAATCCCGATCTGGAAGCCGAGACGAGCGTGAGCTGGGAGCTCGGCGTCGAATTGCGCCGGTTGCGGGGCCTCGATCTCTCGGTTGGGTACTTCCAGCAGCGATTCGACGATCTCATCCAGTTGGTGCCCAGTGAGGTCGATGAACGGCTCATGTACCGGAACCTGAGCAGCGCGAGAGTCAGTGGCGTCGAGTTCGCCGTCACTGGTCGGCCGGGACGTCGATGGACCCTCGGAGCCGAGGGGGCGTGGCTGACGAGTCGGGTACTCGACAATGCGGGGCTTGCACAGGGAGCGTTCCCGACCGACTCCGCGCTTCCATTTCGACCGAAGTTCGCAGGCAGCGGCTTCGTGCAGTGGGATCTCTCCCAACACATGTCGGGACTCGTTCGCGCGAGAATCGTGGGATCCCAGATTGTCCTTACGGAGCGCTTCAGTGGCGAACGGGCTCCCATCGACCCGTACGTCCTCCTCGGGTTGTACCTCCAGTACCGCCTCGCCGGTCCTTTCGCGCTTTACGGCCGCGTCGAGAATGTGTTGGACACGCGGTACGAAACCGCATTCGACCAGCCAGGCATCCGCCGCACCATCGCCTTCGGTTTCAGGATCGAGAGCTGAGACCCGTAGGCTCGGTCGGGAGCGCACGCGGCGGCTCTCGGCGGCGACGAGGTCCGTCGGGTCGTCGGGAGACAACGCGCGCACCGAGCAGCACCGCAAGCACTACGGCGAACACGAGCGGCTGGAACAGATCGGCCTTGACCAGCCAGAGGAAATGCAGCACAGCGGCAATCGCTGCGACATACACCAGCCGGTGCAAACGCTGCCAACGCTTCGCTCCAAGGCGCTTGATCCACCGCTTCGTGGAGGTCACCGCGAGCGGGATGAGGAGCACGAACGCCGTGACCCCGACCGTGATGTACGGGCGCTCGACCACGTCCTCCACGATGGCCGCCGGGGAAACGCCGAGACCCGACAAATAGGTCTGGTCCACGGCGTACGTCAGGAAGTGCAGGGTCGCATAGAAGAATGCGAACAGCCCGATCGGTCGGCGCAGTGTCGCGAGGGCACCGATGCCGGACATTCGCCTGAGCGGCGTCACGGCGAGGGTGATCATGAGCAGGGTGAGCGCCGTGAACCCCGTCCGGTGGGTGACGGTCTCTACCGGGTTGGCGCCGAGGTCGCCCGCCGCCGCGTCGAGCAGCAGCAAGGCGAGCGGCACGAACGCGCCGACGAACACGGCCGGCTTCACGAGCCGGCGGACCACTTGCCCCTGTGTCATGTCGCGTCAGTAGTACCGCCGCAGGTCCATTCCGGCGTAGAGCGAGGCGACCTGGTCGGCGTAGCCGTTGAACATCAGGGTCGGACGTCGCCTGAGTTCCCCGATGCGTCGCTCGCGCGCCTGACTCCAGCGTGGGTGGTCGACCTCCGGATTGACGTTGGCAAAGAAGCCGTACTCCCGCGGCGCCACCACGTTCCAGGTCGTCCTGGGCTGGTCCCTCGTCACGCGGATGCGCACCAGTGACTTCCCGCTCTTGAAACCGTACTTCCACGGCACTACCAGCCGGACAGGTGCGCCGTTCTGGCCCGGCAGTGCCTTCCCGTAGAGCCCGAGCGCGAGGATCGTGAGCGGGTGCCGCGCCTCGTCGAGCCGAAGGCCCTCGACGTAGGGCCACGGCAGGATATCGCGCTGCTGCCCCGGCATCTGCTCCGGATCGAGGAGCGTAGTGAACTCGACGAAACGCGCATGCGATGTCGGCTCCACGATGTCGAGGAGATCCGCGAGAGGAAAGCCGAGCCACGGGATGACCATCGACCACGCTTCGACGCACCGCAGTCGGTACACGCGCTCCTCCGGCGGAAACCGCTGCCAGAGGTCCTCGATGCCGAAGGTCTGTGGAGCATGCACTTCCCCATCGACCTCCAGCGTCCACGGGCGAGTTCTCAGGAGGTGCGCGTGCTCAGCTGGATCGTCCTTGCCCGTGCCGAACTCGTAGAAGTTGTTGTATGTGATGACGTCCTCCAGCGGCGTCAGCTCGTCCTCCTGACCCGGCCGGCGCCCCGCCGGCGCTCGGGCCAGCAGGCGCCCCGGTACGGTCAGCCCGAGGGCGGCACCCACGGCCAGCGAGCCGGCAGCTCCCATGAACTTGCGGCGGTTCCAATAGTCCGCCTCGCGGGTGATCTCGGAGGATGGAATGTCGTCGGGGCGCCTAATGAGCACGGGTTTCCTCACTCGGTGATCGGACGGTCCTTGTGCCTGGTCTCACGGCATGTAACCGCCGCGGTTCCACAAGTGTTCCAGTTGTTAGGGAAGTCTAATGTGCGGCCTCGGGCCAGCCGGTCAGGCGAGGCCCACCCCTGCCACAGCCCGGCACACATGCAACGCCGGCTGCCGGCCGGTGGCCGCCGCATACGCAGGTCCAACGTCGGCGGCGAACTCCTCGACGCGCTCCGCGCGGACGAGGGCCAGCGCACTGCCGCCAAACCCGGCACCTGTCAGCCGGGCGCCAACACACGCCTCGTGCGAGCGTGCGAGCGCCGTGATAGTGTCGAGTTCGGAACAGGACACCTCGTACAGGTCGCGCAGGCTCCAGTGTGAGTCGTTCATGAGTCGCCGGCACCGATCCAGTTCGCCGGCCTCGAGGGCGGCGGCGAAATCGACCGCTCGGGGCGACTCGGCCACGACGTGCTGGGCGCGCCGCAGGGTCACGGGATCCAGCTCGTTCCGCACCAGTTCGAGCAGCCTACCATCCACGTCGCGCAGCGCGCTGACCGAGGGGTCGTGCTGACGGAGCACCTGCACGGCTGTCTCGCACGCCCGACGCCGATCGGCATATCCGCTGGCCGCCAGTCGGCGCTCGACGCCCGTCTCCAGGATCACCGCGCACACCGCCTCGGGCATTGGCACCGCTCGCATCCCGAGGCTCCGGCAGTCGATCAGCAGTGCCGAGCCCTCCTGGGCCGCCGCAATGACGAGCTGGTCCATGATCCCACAGGGCACTCCCACGAACTCGTTCTCCGCCCGTCGGCAGAGGGCGGCCGCACTCGTCGGATCCCACGGCAGGTCTGAGACGGCCGCCAGTGCCCTGGCAGTTGCGAGCTCTACCGCCGCGGACGAGGAGAGTCCTGCGCTGACCGAAAGGTTTGAAGCGAGTGCGAGATCGGTACCGGGCATCCGGTGGCCGTCGCGCTCATACATCGCCGCGACACCGGCCACATAGTCGCTCCAGTGTCCGCCGCCGACCGGCTGGGGGTCGGGCAGGTCGATCGTCCGCGTCTCGCCGAAGGTCTCGGCGTGCGCGCGGATTCGCCTCACTGCGGCCGGGGCGAAAGCGACCGCCACATACCGATCGATCGCCATCGGGAGGACGAATCCGTCGTTGTAGTCGGTGTGCTCGCCGATCAGATTGACCCGACCGGGCGCGAGAGCGATAGCCGGTTCGTCCGTTCGGTCGGGGAAGGCCCGGGCAAAGGCCGCCCGCGCGGCGGGGATGAGGGACATCATCTACTCTCCTTCGTTGGGTCTCTGACCGCGCGAGCGCGTGAGTGGACCGGTGTCATTCACCTGCCCCGGCCGGTGCCGGCAGCACCATCGTCACCGTGGTGCCGCGTCCCGGCTCACTCTCGATGGCAATGGTGCCTCCCCAGGACTCGACGAGCCGCCGGCAAATGGCGAGGCCAAGCCCGGTCCCACTCGTCGTGGTGGAGAAGTGTGGCTCGAAGACGT
>JBDHDN010000231.1:0-8241 GCA_039591485.1 Gemmatimonadota bacterium | reverse complement strand
TCCGTAGGAGCTGCACTGGGTGCCAGTCGAAGACGATGCGCTCGATCCGTGCGGTGAGGCCGTCCTGCTCGACCGCGAGGTGGTGCAGGACGAGCGGGCCACGCAGGGTCCCCTCCACTAACCCGACCGTCGCGGAGATGGGTGAAAGGGCGAGGCCCGTCGAGACCGCCCAGCGTGCCCCGGCCGGCGTCCCCATTAGGAGCCCGAGCGCGAAGACGACGAGGAAGGTGAGCCCAGCGAGCCCGAGCAGCAGCCAGCGGCCAACCCGCCGGGCCTTCGCCCCGCTCACAGGTCCGGTCCGATCACGAGGTGGACCTTGAACGGGTTGCCTGGCTCGGAGATGGCGAACGCGCCGTCGAGGCGGATCATGCCGATCGGGGAGACCCAGCGGATCCCTACGCCGACACCGAGTTCGATGGTCACGTCGGAAAAGTCCGCGAGCGCGTTCCCCGCGTCCCCGAAGGCGGCGACGCGCCACCGCGGGATCACTTCGTAATCCGCCTCGAGGCTTCCTACGAGGACGGCCTTGCCCCCGATCAACAACGGGTCGCCCTCCTCCGTCTCGCCCGGAAGCGCCGGGCCCAGAGACTCGAAGGAATAGCCGCGCACGGTCTGGTCGCCGCCCGTTACCCAGCGGCGCGTCGGCGGGAGATCACGGATGTCCTCCGTGAACACGTAGCCGACCCGGGCCCGCGCGATCGTCCGCATCCGTCCGGTCACCGGACGGATCGCCTTCGCGTCGAGCCGAACGGAGAGGAAGCTCGCAGTCGAGAGGACGCCGTCGAGGGCGCCGTCCAGCGTCACGCTTACCCGATGGCCGCGCGTCGCCACGATACGGTCGTTCGCCTCGACCCAGCTCCACGAGATCTCCGGACCGATCAGCGTGGCGGTGCCGGTGTCCGCGGCCGTCTCGTAGGAGGATTGCTCTCCGGCCAGGCTGACCGTCTCGCGGAACGGCCCCCGGAGGTGCGACCAGCTCGCCCCCAGGCGACCGAGGCGTGTCGAGCTCCAGCTCGGGCTCACGTCCTCGTAGCTGCCGAACAGGCTGTAGACGGAGGTCGATGGGAATGGCCGGGGGATATTGTAGCGAGCGCCGACGCCAATCTCGATCTGCGAGACCCTGAGCTCGCCCTCTGCGTTGTGCGCGTACCGGTTGAGCCGCCGGAACTTCGCCCCGACGCTGCCCCGGAACCCCGTGTCGGTCCCGTAGCCCGCCGCGACCTCATAACGCTGCGGTCGGGTTGGGGTGAGCTCGAAGCGGACCGGGACCTCGCGGCGCTCGTCGGCAGCTTGATGTCGGCGCGACCGAACCAGGGCCCGGTGGTCAGGTCGACCTGCGCCTTCCGGAGCAGCGCGGCCTCGAACGGGTCGCCCTGGCGGGCGGTGACGTAGCCATCGACATACCGAGGGTCGAGTACGTCCTGCTCCACGGTGATCGGGCCGAACCGGTACCGGGTTCCCGTGTCGAAGTGGAGGACCATCTCGGCGGTCTGCCGCGGCCGATCGACCCGGATCTGCGCAGTGTCGAAGCGGGCGTCGAAATAGCCGTGGTTTGTGGCCCGACGCTGCAGCTGCGCCTTGAGCGCCTCGTACGGCGCGTGCCGGAGCGTGTCGCCTTCCGCGAACGGTAGCGAATCGACGATCGCTACGAGCCCCGAGTCCGAGGCCCCGTCCCCGGTCAGCTTGATGTCGACGCGCTCGAGGAGTGTTGGCGGGCCCGGCTCCACGACGTACCGCACCGTCCAGGCGGTGCCTTCGTCCCGGAGTTCCGAGTCGACGTGAACGTCGTACCGGCCGAACGGAGCCAGGGCCATGGCGCTCATGGAGCTTCAGGCTGAGGACAGCCTCCGCGTTGTCCCGCAGCTCGCCTTCGATGCCCTCGATCTCGACGTTGACACGCACGGTCGCGCCGGGCTCCTGGGCGAAGGCCGGAGCCGGCGCGATGGCGGCGACGAGGATCCAGTGTCGCACTGTGGTACGGGCGAGGTGGAACTCAATTTCCCAGCCGAGCACGAAGACCTTGAGCCTCTCCCTCGTCGAGTTGGGCCGCCCGCCCACGGTACGCCGGCATGTGAGCGGCTAAAGATACTACCGCGCTCCCTCCCGATGAACGGCGTTGGCTCGCTGCTCGCGGTAACCCGGCTTCATACGGATGAGCAGGCTAGCGACGAGGGTGACCCGAGTGAGGAGGAGAACGGGTGAGCGTTGCACGGTCCACCCTCGCGAGCGTCGTTGCTGGCCGGCATACTTCATGGCGGCAAGGGCAAGAGCATGTCCAGAAGATGCAAGGAGGCGAACAAGTGCCTGACGAAATCAATCGCCGGCTCGTGCTGGTCCGGCGCCCGACGGGCATGGTGCAGGATGACGACTTTGCGCTGCACCGCGAGCCGGTGCCGCAGGTCGGTGAGGGACGCGTGCTTCTACGTACGCTCTACTTCTCATTCGATCCGACCCAGCGCGGGTGGATGAACGACGTCCCGAGCTACGTACCGCCCGTACAGCTCGGCGAGCCGATGCGTGCGGGCGGCGTCGCGCAGGTCGTCGCCTCCCGACACCCCGAGTACCAGGTCGGCGACTTCGTCAGCGGCTGGCTGAGCTGGCAGGACTACCTTCTGTCCGACGGTACGTCGAACAATATGCCGCTCAGCACGATTCCCCCCGGCGTTCCGTTGACCTATCCGCTCGGCATCTTCGGTATCACCGGGATCACCGCCTACTTCGGCATGCTGGAGCTCGGCAAGCCCCAGCCGGGGGAGACGGTGCTCGTCTCCGGTGCGGCCGGCGCGACCGGCTCGGTCGCCGCGCAGCTCGCGAAGCTCGCCGGCGCCCGGGTCATCGGCGTTGCGGGAGGGCCCGAGAAGTGCAAGTGGCTCGGGCAGACGGCCGGCCTCGACGAGGTGATCGACTACAAGAACGAGAACACGCTCGAGCGGCTCGAGACGATCGCCAACGATCGCATCGATCTCTTCTTCGACAACGTCGGGGGCCAGATCCTCGACGACGCGCTCGTCAACATGGCGCGGTTCGGGCGCATCGTGCTCTGCGGCGGCATCTCGAGTGGGTATGGGCTCGACGTGCCGCCCGGTCCGAAGCACTACATGCAGCTCGTGATTCGCTCCTGCCGGATGGAGGGCTTCATCGTCCTCAGTTACCAGGACCGCTTTCCGCTCGCCATCCAGCGGCTGGCCGGATTCGTCGAGGCGGGCAGCATCCGCTTCCGCGAGGACATTCAGGAAGGACTCGAGAACTGTCCGGCGACACTCAGGCGGCTCTTTGAAGGCAGGAACTTCGGCAAGCAGCTGCTTAAGGTTGCCGACCCGCCGATCGCGACGGAGTCCAGCCCCAGCTGATGTGAAGGCAAGGCCACGCCGAGCGGTTCGATCGACTCGAATGCGTAGTGCGGGTACGAGACCTGACCGAAGAGGTGCCCCTGGTCGCCTGACCCCGCCGACCCTCAGCCGGATCGCAGCTGCGTCAGCGCTTGCTTGACCCTCCCCGCGTAGTCGTCGATCTGCTCCGCGTGCTCGAAGCCGACGATGACCATGTCCACGGACCCGAGGCCCAACACGAATCGGAGGGCCGTGTCGATCTTCTCTTCGTCCTGAGGGTAGTCGCCTCCGCCCACGAGCTTCATGCCGATCACGCCCTTGCCCGAGTCGTGTAGCTGGTGGATTAGGGCGATCACCTCCTGCGGCTCGGGCTTGTCCATCGCGATCCCGAAGGGGTTGATCCGGGCGTGCAGGACGTCCACCCAGGGGCTCTCGACCGCAGCCCGCATGGCCTCCCAGGAGTGCACGGAGACGCCGTGTGCTTTGATGACGCCGCGGGCCTTCAGGTCGGAGAGCGTGTCCATCTGCCGCCGCTCGATCTCGGTCCAGTTGGGTGCCACCATGCAGTGGAGCTGGACGAGGTCGAGGTAGTCCGTGTTCAACTCCCGGCGGAAGCGATCGACGACGACGTCCGCGGCGGGGCGTTCCGGCTCGGGGATCCCGCCCTCCCGCGTCCAGATCTTGGACGTGATGGTGATCTCCTCACGCGGGATCGTCCTCAGCGCCTCCTGCATGAGGCCGTGCGTGCCGTATGAGTCCGCGGCGTCGAAGAACCGGATCCCGACGTCGTAGGCGTGCTGTATCACGGCTAGCGCCTTTCCGTAGTCCTGCCGGGTGAGGGCGGAGGAGCGGTAGTTGCCGTGGAACCCCGTTCCGATGCCGAGGAGCGTCGTTTCCAGCCCCGAGTTGCCCAGGCGAACCATCTGGAACGGATCGGTCGACCGTGCGGTGTCGAGTCTCGTGAGGGGGTTGCCGAACACGAGGTAGCCCGCGCCGAGCGATAGGGCGGAGACGAATTCACGACGGGTGAACGTGTTCATGACGCTGCCCTCGCGGGTTGGGGTGTCGGGATCACCAGGTCCGCCCCTTCAGGTACTCGTCCAGCTCTTCGCGTGACATCGGCAAGAGCTCGGGATGCTCGTCGATCCACTTCAAGAAATCCGCCTTGATCTCGTCGGTCCAGCGGCCGTCGATCTGACCGGGCGTGTAGACTCCTTCCCGCAGCCGCTGGTGTCCAAAGGCGTCCCTAAGCGCGATGAACTCCGCGGTGATCACCACGTGCTCCAGCAGGTGGGGCGGGATGAAGATCACCCCCTCCCGCTTGGCCAGCACCGCATCGCCCGGGAAGACGGTCGCCGTGCCGATCCGGATCGGCACGTTGATGCCGGTCAGCATCACCTCCTGCAGGAACGAGGGGTCCCAACCTCTGACGTAGGCATTGAACCCCTCGATGTCCTCGAGGCCCTCGAGGTCCCTGGCGCCGGCATCGAAGATGACCCCGCGCTTCGAGTTGGCGTAGATCGCGTTGCCGAGGTTGTCGCCGATCAGCGTGCCGTCCACGACCTTCCCGAAACCGTCGGCCACGTACACGTCCCCGTCGGCTAGGAGGTCGATCGGCCAGGAATTCGCCGCCCCGATCATGCCCTCTTCATGTCCTTTGACCAGGAGCCGGTCGGCATACTCGGGCCTTCTGGGCAGGTACAGTGCGGTGAGGGCCTGCCCGGTGAACGGCCGGTCCTCGTGCAGCATCTCCCAGTCGCCCGCGAACTGGTTGTGGTAGCCCCGCTCCCGGAGCACGCCCCAGGCCTCCTCGATGGAGATGTTCCTGAGGCGCTCGAGCAGGGTCTGGGAGAGTCTCGGCCGCCCGTCGGCGAGCCGCTCGCCGTCCCACTCCAGGGTGTAGAACGTGACCTCGTCCGCCGTCGCGAGTTGGGCATGGGTCGCCGTGACGTCGGCGAGGCCGAGCGTGATCAGGCACAGGACCGTCATCGCATGCTTCATCGCTTACCCCTCCACCACGTGGCCAGGGAGGATCCCGTCACGTTCATCATGGGGCCGAAGACGGCCGGTGCCAAGCCGATGGTGGCGACCTTACCCATCTCCAGCGCGATCCCGCTCGCGAGCCCGCCGTTCTGCATCCCGACTTCGAGCGCGATGGTGCGGCACGACTGCTCGTCCAGGGACAGCAGGCGGCAGCTCCAGTAGCCGAGGAAGTAGCCCGCGAGATTGTGGATCAGGCACGCCACAATCAGCGCCAGCCCGATGGCCAGCAGGCTGTCCCGCCCCGCGGCCGTGATGATGGTGATGATGACGGCGATCCCGATCATCGACACCAGGGCCATGATCCGATCCAGCCATGCCTTTCTGCCGCGAGCGTAATGCCGGAAGACGAGCGCGGCCGCGATCGGCAGCACCGAGAACCACACCAGGTCGGCAAGGGTGCCGGACAGGAACGGCTGGAGCGGCACATCGTTTACCTGTTGGTTCAGCACGTTCTTGGCGACGATGATGAGCAGGTAGGCCACAGCCTGGACGATCGTGCTGCGGCGCCGCGTCCGTCCGTACCCGATGGCGTTGAAGATCAACCCCGCCACGATCGGCAGGATGACGATGTTCACGATGCTCAGCATCATGTTCCAGAAGTCGATCGGCACGTACTGCCCGGCCAACAGCTTCATCAGGAGCGGAGTCATGAGCGGGGCCAGCAGGGTGGCCACCGCCGTGAGCGTGACGGACAGCGCCAGATTTGCCCTCGCGATGAACGACATGACGTTCGACGCCAGCCCGCTCGGCGAGGATCCCACAAGGACGATCCCGGCCGCGATCTCCGGCGGAAACGAGAATAGCGTGGCGATGCCGATGCCGAGGAGCGGCATGATGGTGAACTGGCAGGCGATGCCCACGAACACGCCGTGCGGCATCCGGATCACGTCGGCAAAGTTCCTGAGGCTCAGCTGCGACCCCATGCCGAACATGATGATTTGCAGCAGGGGCACGATGGTCCGTTGCAGGTCGAACTCGCCGATCTGCCGGAAAGACTGGGGGTAGGTCATCGAGACCGTGACGGCAGCGAAGATCCAGACGGTGTACGCGAATCGCTTGCGCGTCGGGTGACCGTAGCAGCTGATGGCCAGGGTCACGAACGCCAGGGTGAGAAGCGGACCCGTGAGCCCGTCGGCGGCGAGCAGCCGGGCGAGGGCACAGGCTGCCGCGAAGAGCAGCGAGGCGACGAGCAGGGACCGCGTGAGGATGTTGCGCATGGCCTGAGCAGGAGTTGATTACCTATCGAGTGAGCACACTCCGGTCAAGGAACCGACCCACAACCGAGCCTTGCGATCATGCGCGACACACACGCTGACCACGCCGCCGAGTCCCGCCGAGGCTTCTTGCAGGCCGGCTTAGGCGGCCTGTCCGCCGCCTTGCTGGTCGACCGGCCCATCCACGAGCAGCTGGGATTCCTCACCCAACGCGTGAACCGTCACTCGGCGCCTGCAGATCTCGCTATCACCGACATGCGCATCGCCGAGATCACCGACGTGGTGTTCCGCACCCCCATCGTGCGGATCTACACGAACCAGGGGATCGTGGGCCACGGAGACGTGCGCGACGGCGCCGCCAAAGAATACGCCCTGTTCCTCAAGAGCAGAATACTCGGCGAGAATCCCTGCAACGTCGAGCGGCTGTTCAAGAAGATCGGTCAGTTCGGGCACCACGGTCGGCAGGGCGGTGGCGTCTCCGGCGTGGAGATGGCGCTGTGGGACCTGGCCGGGAAGGCCTTCGGCGTGCCCGTCTACCAGCTGCTGGGCGGGAAGTACCGGGACCGGGTGCGGCTCTACTGCGATACCACCGTGTCGTCCGATCCCTACGAGTACGCGCAACGGATGCAGGAGCGGATCGATCGGGGCTACACCGCACTCAAGATGGACATCGGCATCAACCTGATCACGGACGTGCCGGGCGCGATCATCAACGAGCCGGGAGGCGCCCTCGAGCCCTGGAAGTACGAGAGCCGGGATTACGGCCTGACGGAACATCCCTTCACCGGCGTGCAGATCACGGGGAAGGGCATGGACCGGCTGATGGTATTCCTCGACGTGATGCGGTCGCAGATCGGGTACGAGATCCCGCTGGGCACCGATCACTGGGGGCATTTCAGCGTCAACGAAGCCATCAAGATTGCCAAGGCCGCGGAGCCATACAGCCTCTCGTACGTCGAGGACATCATTCCCTGGCACTATACCGAGCAGTGGAAGGCAATCACCGCGTCGTCCACGACGCCCACGCAGACCGGGGAGGACATCTACCGACTGTACGGCGGGTTCCACGACCTGATCGCGCAGCATGCCGTGGACATCGTGCACCCGGATCCCAACACGGCCGGTGGGATACTGGAGACGAAGAAGATCGGCGATTTCGCCTCGATGCACGGGATCGGCTTCATGCTGCATCATGCCGCGGGGCCCGTGTCATTCCTCGGGGCGGTGCACAGCGCAGCGGCCACGGAGAACTTCCTCTGGCTCGAGCATCATGCCGTGGACTCGCCGCGGTTCGACGACCTGGTGACCGGCATCGAGAAGCCCCTCGTGCAGGACGGCTACGTGAAGGTGCCCGAGTCGCCCGGCATCGGAGTCGAGCTCAATGAGGAGGTGGTGCGAGAGTTCCTCGTGGAGGGGGAGGAGCTGTTCGCCCCGACCCCTGAGTGGAACGAGATTCGCTCGTGGGACCGGATGTGGAGCTGAGGGGCGTGCCGGTCATGTGGGGCCGATGATTGCGCCAGTCGGTAGCGACACGAGCGCGGGGAGAGGAGGATCCGGGCACCAACCAACGGCAGACGTGTTGCGTCTTCTGCTCCTCCCACCGTGGTTGCAGCGCGCAGGTCCATCTGCGTCAGCAACATGTGAGCGCCGCCTAT
>JBDHDN010000230.1:0-6460 GCA_039591485.1 Gemmatimonadota bacterium | reverse complement strand
CGTGTACGCCTGATCCTCGTCGTTGACCTTCCGAGCCGGCCAGAGGTTGGGGCTCCACTTCGTGTCGTCGAGCTCGGCACCGTCGAACTCGTCGCTCCACACGAGCTCCCATGCCGTCGCCGGCCGGTTCTCGTGGCGCACCACCAGCGCGCTCAGCACCGGCTCGCCCACCGATGCCTCGAACTCGATGCTCAGCTCACCGTCGGCGACGACGACGTCGGGTGCCGTGACCGTCAGGGCAGACTTGACCTTGCCGTCCCGGAAGACCATCACGTCGAGGTCGTCGATGACGCGCTGACCTTCCACAAAGGCGTCAAAGAGACGCTCGCCCCCCCCGACCTCTTCGGGCTCGGCGAAATGAAACGTGATGTCGTACGTCCCGTTCGCGACGGGACGATCGACCCGGATGTCCCCCGTGCGGTAGGTCAGATAGAGTGTCGGGTCCTGCGATCCCTTGACGGACTCCATGACACCCTGCTCCCCACCGGTGACCGACGCCTCCGCCTCGTAGCGCGTTCCGTCGACGCCGTCGTACGCCGGTCCACCGACGTTGACGGCCCAGACGAGGTCGGTGTCGGGAGGTGCTGCCGTGCATCCCATCACCAGGAGCGCACCGGCGTAGGCCGCCAGCCGACCCGTGATTCCGTGTCTGCGCATTCGTCTGCTCCTCACCATGGCTGCGACCTCGACGACGTTCTCGTCGAGTGCGCTCAGTTGAGTACCAACGTCTGCACGGCGCTCGGCGCGATCGACGTGTCGATCTGCCGCCCACCGATCGTGACGGCATACTCGACGGCGTCGTCGGACTGGTTCAGCAACGCGACGGCGATGGTGCCGTCGAGATTCCTGAACGCCGTCACCATCAGGCCCTCCGGGCTCTCGGTGATCCCGATGCGCACCGCCCCCGGCCGGATGTACTTGGAGAAGTGCGCCATCACGTAATACAGCGGCGTGTAGTACACCTCGTCCGTCTCCGGCTTGGCGATGACGGGCGCGATGCACCAGTTGTTGGCGTGGTTGGGCCCGCCCCGAGTGTCCAGCACCATGTTCCAGTCGATCCAGCCCGCGAGCCAGCTGTTCAGGCCACCGATGATGTCACGCGCGTAGCGATACGTGGGCACGTACATGGGGTGGAGGTGCTTGTCCTCCTCGGGTGCCCAGTCGTATCCCCAGTCGGTGGCCTCGCGCCGCCAGTACCAGTCGTCGTCCTGCCACACCGGCACCTCGGCGTCGATCGTGCCTTCCGTGTGCACGATAGGCTTGTCCGGGAACTTCTCGTGCACGGCGCTCAGGGCCTCGGGATACCACTCGACCGTGCTGCTGTACCAGTGCACGGCCGTGCCCCAGGCGTATCGTGCCGCTTCCGGATCGCCCAAGATGCCGTCGACCCACTCCTCCAGGTGATCGCGGTTCTGATCGTAGACGAGGATCCTGGCGTCGATGCCGTCTCGCTCGAACCGGGGGCCGAGGTGGTCCCGCAGGAACTCCGCCATCGACTCCGGCGTGAAGCGCATGCTTTCCCACTGGCCGCCGTTGCCGAGGGGTTCGTTGACGATGGTGACGCCCCAGATGTCGATCCCCTGCTCCTGGTAGGCGCGGATGTACTTGGTGAAGTACATGGCCCAGGTCGGGTAGTACTCCGGGAGAAGCGCCCCGTCGTTCCAGTCGTTGTTGTCCTTCATCCACGGTGGGGCGGTCCAGGGCGAGGCGATGATCTCGAAGCCGGATTGGGACACCGCGGCGGCATCCTTGATCAACGGCACGATGTCGTCCAGATCCTCCTCGATGGTGAAATGCTCGAGGAGGGTGTCCCCGGGCACTTCCGCGTAGGCGTAGTTGCCGAGGGAGAAATCGGAGCTGTTGATGTGCGTGCGCGTGAGCGTGTAGTCCGCGCCGGTGGGGGCGAAGTAGGCGTCGATCACCTCCTGGCGCTTGGCATCGGAGAGCTGGTTCAGCACGTAGGCGGTGGACTCCGTGAACGAGCCGCCGAAGCCGAGCACACTCTGGTACTCGGTTCCCGGATCGAGCGCGATGACGGGGCGGTCGCTATCCGCCGCATCCGCGAACTGCAGGGTCGCGACCTCGGCGAGCTTGTCGCCGGCTCTCGAGGTCTGGATCACCGTGGCCGTCGTGGGGGCATCGTCGGTTCGGCCCTCAGCACAGCCGAGAGCGGCACACGGCAGCAGTAGCAGCACGCACGATTCGCGAACGGTCATCATCACGGTCAGGTCCTTCTTCAGGGCCAGGCGTGTCAGGCCGGGGCGTGGACGAGATCCCGCTCCAGTTCCTCGAGCGAGCGACCCTTCGTCTCGGGCACGATGAGCACCACGAACACGAGGCCGACGGCGGCGAACAGCCCGTAGAGGAGGAACGTGGTCGCACTCCCGAAGGTGGCGAGCTCCCACGGGAAGATGAACTGCACGCCGAAGCTGATACCCGAGTTGATGAGCCCCACGAACGAGATGGCGATCCCCCGGATCCGGTTGGGGAAGAGCTCCGAGAACAGTACCCACATCACCGGGCCGAGCGAGACGGCGAACGCCGCGACGAAGCCCAGGATGCCGAGCAGGATCAGCCAGGGGTTCATCGCGATCGCCGCGTTGATGAAGTCCGACTCGTACTGTGTGGCGAGCTCGTCACCCAACGCCGTTTGGAGTGCCTGCTTGAACTCCACGTCGCTCTCGTAGGTGGTGCCCTCAAGCTCCGCGACCGCCGGGACGTTGGCGTCCTCCGGGAGGGTCGTCAGCGCATCACCGGTGAGCGTGTACGTCGCCGACGAGAACCCAAAGGCCAGCACGAACATCGACACGGCGATCCCGGTCAGGCCCAACGTGAGGAGCGGTTTGCGTCCGATCCGGTCGATCACGAGGATCGCAACGATGGTGAACACCAGGTTGGCCAGCCCGACGAGCACGGCCTGCGCAAACGATGCGTCGGTGCCGATGCCCGACTGCTCGAAGATCATCGGCGCGTAAAAGAAGACCGCGTTGATGCCCGTGATCTGTTGGAGAATCGCCACGACGATCCCGATCGTGAGCACGAGCCGCATGGCGGGGGCGAAGAGCTCCCACACGGAGCCCTTCTCCTTGCCCGCGTCCTTGGCGAGGCTGGCCCGGATCGCCTCGAGCTCGGCTTGGGCCTCCGCCTCGCCCACGGCGCGCGAGAGGATCCCCGTGGCTTCGTCGCTTCGGTTCCTGAGCATGAGCCAGCGCGGGCTCTCCGGCACGAAGAACAGGCCGACGAAGTACAGGACGGCCGGCAGGGTTTCGAGCCCCAGCATCCAGCGCCAGTTGTACGTGCCGAGCCCCAGCGACTGTGCCCACCCCGCATCCGACTGCCCGAACCGGAGGATCAGGTAGTTGGTGAAGAAGGCAGCCGAGATACCGACGACGATGTTCAGCTGATTGAAGGACACCATGCGCCCCCGCACGCCGGCCGGCGCGATCTCGGCGATGTACATCGGCGCGATGATGAGCGACGCGCCGACGCCGAGGCCACCAATCATGCGGGCGATCACGAGGATCGTAAACGTCGGCGCCAGGGCGGAGGCGATGGCCGAGACGGCGTAGAGGACGGCGGCAAGGAACAGTACGTTGCGGCGCCCGATCCGGTCACTCAGCGGCCCCGACACCATCATGGCCAGCGTGGCGGTGAGCGTGAGGGAGCTCACCGCCCACCCGAGCTCGATCTTGGTCAGGTCGAACTGCGTCTCAATGAACCCGACGACGCCGGAGATCACCGAGGCGTCGAAGCCCATGAGGAACCCGCCCATCGCGACGGTGAGGGCGACGCGCGTCACGTACCGGTACTGGTTCATGGAATCTCCTGAGAATTCACGTGCCCGACGCTGCTGCTAGATTGCGGCATCCGCTGAAGATGCGGTACGGACGCCGTTTGGCAACGTGCCGTCCACATCCGGGGATCGAGGCATTCGGGAGGAGAGAACGCATGATGCTGAGGGGACTGCGTGGGGTCGTTGCGCTGGCGCTGGTCGGGGGCTCGACGGCAGGATGCGAGGCGGACAGGCCGTCGCTGTTTCAGAATGGGTTGATGGCCGGGGAGGCCATGGCCGTGTCGTATTCGGGGTTCCGGGAGGGGCAGCACCCCGATCGGGGGGACGGAGCGGTGAATCCGAGTGCCGGGGAGATTCTGGAAGATCTGGAAGTCCTGGTCGCGCATGACTTCGGCTTGATTCGCATGTACGACTCCCACGTGAACACCCGGCAGACGCTCGAGTTGATTCGGGAACACGCGCTGCCAATGAAGGTCGTGGTGGGGATCTGGCTGGACGCCGAGTTCAGCAATCACGAGGGGTGCCCGTGGCTGAACGAGCCGATCCCTGATGAGGTGTTGGCGGCCAACGCGGTCAAGAACGCGGCGGAGGTCGAGCGCGGCATCGCGCTGGCGCAGGAGTTCGGCGACATCGTCATCGCCGTCAATGTCGGCAACGAGGCACTGGTCGAATGGACCGATCACATGGTGCCGTTGGAGCAGGTGCTCGCGTACGTGCGTCAGGTGAAGGCGGGTGTCGTGCAGCCCGTGACGGTCGCTGAGAACTACGCGTGGTGGACGCGGGACGGCACGCTGCTCGCCGCGGAGGTGGACTTCCTCGCCGTCCACACCTACGCGGTGTGGGAAGGCAAGACGATCGACGAGGGATTGGCGTTCACGATCGAGAATGTCGACAGCGTGCGTGCGGCGCTGCCCGACAAGCCGCTCGTCGTGTTCGAGGCCGGTTGGGCCACCGTCGCGAGCGAGTTCGGCGAGCGCGCGAGCGAGGCCAACCAGGCGCGCTACTTCACCGAGATGCGGGAGTGGGCGCGCGAGACGAAGACCACGGTGTTCTTCTTCGAGGCGTTCGACGAGCCGTGGAAGGGCGACCCGAACAATCCATTGGGCGCTGAAAAGCACTGGGGCTTGTTCAACGTCGATCGGACGCCGAAGGCGGTCATGCGCTGACCCTCCGCGCGGCATCCGGCGACGGGCCGCCACCGGCCCGAGCCGCTTGGGACCATCTTCGACTCGGTGGCGTGCGAGTGGGATCGGGGCACGACGCCAGCGGTCGCGACAGCCTCCGGTCCGACATCGCGAAGGCGACTTTCACGCCGGGTCTGGTCTGCTACAGGTCTCGCCCCGTCCGATCGGGACCGGCTCGTCCCGCACGCCGCCCGATCCATAAGCAGCTTGGGTCGAGTCCGCAGCCACCCGACGGTATGGTGCCCGACGCGCGGCGGGTCGCGACAGCACCGGAACGGGTCGATCCCAATCCGGATCGGGTCTTCACCGGTTCGCATCGGGTCGCGCCCGATCCAGGGCGGGCCGCAGGGAGTCGGCGGCACGCTGACCGGAATCGGACGGGGTCGGCCCGGGTTGCCTGCGGGCCGTCCCGAACCGGGCGTGGGCAGTTCGCGATTCGGAATGGGCCCGGCGGAGTCGCCGGCAGGCCGCCGTCACCTGCCGCCGGGCTCTTCGGTATTGCCGCAGGCGGATCCCGCCTTCCGGCGGACCGTGCCGCAGTCGAGAGCGACCCGCGCGGTATGGCGACCGAGCTCCCCGGGGGCGGTCGAGCGCCGCCCGGCGTTTGGATGGGGCGAGCCGGAACTCGGCGCGGGCCGGGACGAGTTCGGTTCGGGTAGGCGGCATTCGGGGACAAGCCGTTGGAATTCGGTTCGACGCGAACGGAATCCGTGGCTACCCGATCCGAATCGGGCGCGACCCATGCCGATCGGGCTGCGAGACGCCGTAACTTATTGATGGACAAAATATTACGGCACATCGGTTCGAGGGTTGAAACCCTCGCTCGGCCACTGCGGGAGGCGTCCTGAAGGACGCGTCGATTCCCCAGTGCCTTTCAAGGCACCTCGCACGAGCGCCGAGCCCGCGCTTCAGCGCGGGAACGGCCCGCCTCACTCCGCTGCGCGACGAGTCCCCGGCCCTCCGTTGGATTTGCGACCCACCCCTCTCTCAGAGCGGAATGCCCGGAAGGTGGTAACAAGGTTTCCGCCACACTCCTGCACGCTTCCGCTCAATCCTGCACTCGTTCGGTTGTTAGCCGGACGACGTCAACCACTATGCTGCCACCGCGGTTCGGTGGAGAAGCGAGTCTCCCGTTCGTGGCCTCACGGCTGCCGTGGTGCGTCGACCGAGCAAGTGGTGCCGGCGTGGCGAAATCGGTAAACGCGGAGACTCCACAACTCTCTGAGCGAAAGCTCTTCCCGGTTCGAATCCGGGCGCCGGCGCCCACCGCGCCAGCGGCATTGCACACAACCTACGGAGTTTGTAGGTTCACATCAGTTGTGGAGTCTCAGTAGCACTTCGCTACGCCGAAAGGGCCGGGAGCTGCGATGCTACCCGGCTCTTTGTTCTTTCTCGGTCGCCAGCATCGGTTCGAGGGTTGAAACCCTCGCTCGGCCCCTGCGGGAGGCGTCCTGAAGGACGCGTCGATTCCCCAGTGCCTTTC
>JBDHDN010000229.1:0-9349 GCA_039591485.1 Gemmatimonadota bacterium | reverse complement strand
GGCCGATCGCCAGTTGCCGTTGTCGTTCCGCACCACGAGCTCGTACGGGATGCGCCCGCGATACCCGCCACTGGCATTGGCCTGTGTCACGGCGAGCTGGGCCCCCTGGAGCATCCTGATCCCGATGGGAGCCAGGTAGGACGCGGCATAGCCGTCCCATCGGGTTTGCCGCTCGTTCACGCGCAGCGTCACGTCGCCGGGCCCCCCGATGGACTCGGACACTGAACCGACGATGGGACCGACGAACCCGATCTTCACGGTCTCGACGTGGTCCGGCTCCGGGATGTGCCGGCCGTAGCCAGGGTATTCCAGCTCCGTGAGGAAGAACGTCTTGTACGGATCCTCGAACCGGGCATAGGGCCGCAGCGCCAACGGGGTCTTGGCATAGACGCCGCTATCGGCTGCGGGTACCTGTGGCCGGTCGGCTTGTGCCTCAGCCGTCCGCGCGATGGCACAGAGGCCGAGCGCGGCGAGTCCGCCGAGCACGATGCGAGATGGTCTCATCTGAGTCCCTCGTAGAAACCGCTGCCGATCCCACGGGCCAACCCGTGGCCCGTTCCGATCCAGAGGTCGTCGCCCACGAACGCCACGCTGATCACGAAGTGATTCGGCAGGGTGAGGGAGGTGGGCACCATCCGTACCTCGTCCCCGCCGACCATGAGGTGTGCCGTCCACGTGGCGGCGTCCTCGTCGTCCCGCTGATAGGTGACCCAGGTGTCGCTGGCGAAGTCCGCCAACACCGCGAGCCCCTTGTCGGTCGCGTTGTAGCACGACGTGCCGCTCCGCCCCACCGACAGATTGATGAACGTGCTGGGAAGCCCGCTGTCGTGGTCGAGATAGCCCCGCCAGTTCCGTCCGTCGTACCGGCTCAACCCGAAGTAGGTGGATGCCCACAGCACCTTGTCCACGTACGACGCCGAGGTGGTAATGACGTGAATGATCCCGTCGTCCCGGTAGAGGTCGATTTCCATCTCGCCATCGGGGTCGAGGTAGTCCTTCCACGTCTCCGTTGCGACATCCCACTCGAGGATGCCGCTACCCCATACGGCGAAGTAGACCTTGTCCTCGGCGGCGTCGACGTTGTAGGTCCAGACTTCCTCCATGGGGGCGTGCTGCTCGTTGAACACGGCCCACTCGCCCGTGACCTGGTTGTAGCGGCTGATCCCTGCCGTGGAGGCGATCCAGACGTTGTCGCCCTGGATGTCGATGCCGTAGGAGACGTCGTTCAGGAGCCCGCTGTTCATCTGGGTGAAGTGCTCGAACCGCCCTCCGCTGAAGCGCGCGATGCCCTCGCCGAACAGCGCGAGCCACAGGTCACCGGTCTTGTGGTCCTTGGCGATCCCCATGACCACGCGCCACGGCAACCCGTCGGCCTCGGTCCAGCTCTGCCAGGTGCCATCGTGGTACAACACCAGCCCGTTCTCGGTCCCGATCCACAGGCTGTCCCCGTCCGGTTCCAGGAAGAAGATGTGATCATTGATCAGCGCCCCACCGGTCGATTCGGTGGTGAACGATTCCCATTGTGTGTAGACGTAGGGCTCGCCCGCGAGCTGCGGTGAGCGCTCCTCTTGAGCCGTGGCATCGGCGGCCCAGGCCAACAGCAGCGCCACGCTGACGCCGGTGCACAGTCGCGTACTCGTCATAGGGTCTTTACGTACTCGATCAAGTCGTTCAGCTCGGCCTTGGTCAGATCGTTCGTGCGGCCGTGGGTGTCGTGCGGATTGTACAGTGTCCAGATCTCCTCGAGCGAGTGTGCCCGCCCGTCGTGCATGTACGGCGGCGATGCATAGATGTTGCTCAGGTGCGGCACGTCGAAAACGCTGTGCGTGTCCAGGTGTGAGGCCGAGCCGACGTCGTACTGGTTGCGGTTCGTGAAGTAGGGCGGTGCGTGGCAGAACACGCACCGCTCCGTGGGCTTGAGCTCATTGCCCGACTTGTCGTGTTCCCGCTCAAAGATGATCTTGCCCCGGCGCTGAGCGGGCGTGAGATCGTCGGTCGGCCGATGGCGGTTGGGCGGGCGCCGGATCGTCACGATGTAGCGATCCAGCGCGGCGGCCTGCTCCGGGCTGAACGGGTCCGTGCGCGTGAAGAACGCCGCCAATCTCGGACCGCACTGCCGCTTGAGCGTGGGGTTGGTGCCGGTCCACTTGAACGGCGCCGTGTCGTTGACACCGCGGAGGGATCGATTGTCGACTGGGTTCACCCCGAGGCCGTCGGGCTCGATGTCGTACGTGATCCCGTCGATGTGTCCGTCCGGGTGGCAGGAATGACAGGCGAACTGACGGGCGTACGTGTAGCGCGCGTTGTGGAAGATCCGCTCGCCGCGCCGTGCTTCCGTGATCGTTTCAGGTCCACCCAGGTCGATGACCCGGATTCGCGACTGGGTGGCGATGTCGATCACCGATATGGCGTCGTCCAACCCATCGGCCACATACAGACGTGTACCGTCGGGCGACACCGCCATGCCGCGCGGGCTCCGTCCCACGCCGATCCGCGTGGTCACGAAGGAGCTGCTCGTACCGAGGTGGTTGGGCAGGTCGCCGGCCCGGTACTCCGTCGGCGCGGTATGGAGCAGGCGCCGCAGCCGCTCCACGTCCACGACCGCGACCTCCTGCACGCCGCCGCCCGTGACGAAGGCATAACGACCATCGGGCGTGAACGCGATGTCCGTGGGGTCAGCGAAGAAGTCGTTGTACTCGTCGAGCAGGACCTGGTCAACCCGGCCGTCCGGCCACAGCACGCCGACCCCGTTCGTGATGATCCAGCCCTGCACATTGCGGGTCATCGGCACGAGGTTCTTGGTGCGGATCAGCGTGACCAACGCAAGCTCCCCGGAGGGCGCGGGACGACCGTGGCGCGAGTCGCGTCGATGACGGTGACCTCCGACGTGAGCGGGGCACGGAACGTCCCCAATCGCGGCAGGTTGTTCGTGACGTAGATGTGCTCACCGGAGGGTGAGCGCGCCGCACCCCACGGTCCGCGCGAGGCTGCCAACCGCTTGACCTCGCGCCCCGTCTCGAGGTCGATCACCGAGACGTCATAGGTTGCCGCGTTCGCGACATACAGCAGGGTCCCGGCGGCGTTGGCCGCCATCTCGTGGGGCTCGTCGCCGACAGCGATGGTGGCGGTCACCCTGAGCGACACGACGTCGATGACGGACACGTTGTCCGAACCACGGTTGCTCACGTATGCGCGCGTATCGCCGCCGAGCAACAGCACGAAGTGAGGCTGGATGCCGACGGGGATCTCGGTGATGACGGTACCCTCATGGGTGTCGACGACGACAACGCTGTTGGACGCTTCACACGCAACGAACAGGCGACGTCCGTCCTGCGTGATTGCCAGATTCAGCGGCGTCTTGTACGTGATGCGGGAAGCCGCCTCCCACGCGGAGTGATCGATCGTCTGCCACGCCGCATCGACGTCGAGGGTGCGTCCGTGGATGCCGGTGTGACACTCGGCGCAGACCGTGCGATCGACGTCGGCGAGGCCGGCCTCGGCCGCCGCTACCGGATCGAGCATGACGGCTTCAGGCATATACGCGGAGCCCGGACCATGGCAGCTCTCACATTGGACGCCCTGTGCGGGGTCGAAGGTCGACAGGCGCCGCCCAGCCGGTTCGCCGGCTCCAGTGGCATGGCAGGCGAGGCACTGATCAGACGCCTGCGGATCGCCTCGTACACCCATGCCGCGAGCGATCTCCTCAGCGCGCCCGGTGCCGAGGGTCGCATACGCGTCGGCGTGGGGTGATGCCCGCCAAGTGCTGAATGCGCGACTTCCCGACCGGGCGTCATGGCACGTTCCGCACGCCACGGCTCCGACGAACTTGGGGCCGGGAAGGGTGTCCGAGGCCGGTGGACCGACCGCTGCCGCTTCGGATGGCCCACCGCGGCCCGGGTGCGCGATCGCACGCAGAGCGGCGGCGTAGTCGAAGGGTCTCGGGCCGAGCACTGCGGTGTGAGAGCCCTTCTCCTTGTGGCAGATCAGGCACGTGCTCTCCTCGGGCATGCGGAGCCCTGCAGCGCGGGCGCGCTCCGGATCGCGCATGACGGCGTCGTCGATATAGGCACTGCCTGGTCCGTGGCAGCGCTCGCACTGGATGCCGTCCGCGAAGTGGAAGGTCTCGTCCCGCTCCCACTCCTCCGTATCGTACGCGGTCGTGTGACACCCGAGACAGATGCGGTTCGTGGTGGGATCGCCTTCGATGCCCGACAGATCCGCGATTTCAAGCGCTTCCGCCATGGAGAGTGCGGCGTAGGCTTCGGCGTGCTTCGTGAGCCGCCACGCACTGAACTGGTCACGGCCGCCGGGCTGGTGGTGACACGGCCTGCAGGCCTGCTCCCCGACGTAGACGCGCTCGCGTGGCGCCTGCGCGCTCGCGGCGGTGCCGGACGCGAGCGCCAGGAACATGAGCGATAGCACTTTCGCGTTCACGGTGTAGGCTCCGTCACGGTGATCACCCGGTTCGGCATCTGGTCCTCCAGCGTCTGGACCGTCCCACTGGGCCAGCGAATCTCGATGGTATCGATCTGTGCGGCGTCACTGAGGCCGAAGTGCAGCCGATGGTCGCCCTGGGAGAGGTAACCCGCCGAGCTCACACGGAGTCGCGTCTGGGTGGCGCCCCCGGCGGTCACGCGGACCCGCGCCCCGATGCCGTCCCGATTGCTGGTCGTCCCGATCAGGCGGATCATCACCCAGTTGCTGCGATTGCCGCCGTCGTTGCGCAGCAGACGGGCGCGCTGACTCAGGTTCAGGACCAGGACGTCGATGTCGCCGTCGTTGTCGTAGTCACCGGCGGCGGAGCCGCGACCCACGAACTCCTCCTGAAAGTCCGGGCCTAGCAGGTGCGACACGTTCACGAACCGCCGTCCGCGGTCGTTGAGCAGCAGCAGCGCCTCCTCGCCGACCAGGCGGTGCGGGTGGCCGTTCGTGATGAACAGGTCACCGTAACCGTCATGATCGAAGTCGAAATAGTTTGCCGACCAGCTCGTGTATTGCCCGCAGGCCGCCGCGACGCCGAGACGGGCGCTCATTTCCTCGAATAGGCCACCGCCAACGCTCCGGTACACACAGCTGTATGCCATGTCGGGGACGATGATGTCGATCAGTCCGTCCAGATCGAAATCGCCGAACTCGGCGCTCATGGCGGACGTGGCCTCCCCGCGCTGACTGAAGGCGGTGCCGCTTTCGACGGCGATGTCGGTGAACGTCCCGTCCCCGTTGTTACGGTACAGGTAGTTCTCCATACCATCGTTGGCCACGAAGATGTCCCAGTCACCGTCGTCGTCGATGTCCCCCGAGGTCACACCCATCGCGCGTCCTTCCGGGTTGTACACGCCCGCCGCTCGGGTCACGTCGGTGAACGTCCCGTCACCGTTGTTGCGGTACAACGCATCAGGCTGCCCGTGGTACGCCAGGGGTCCCGGGAAGCGCTGCGCGGCATAGTAGTACTGGTACTCGGGATCGTACTCGAGGTAGTTCCCGACGTAGAGATCGAGATATCCATCCCGGTCGTAGTCGAGGAACGTGCTCCCGATGCCGCTCAGGTTGCTCTCGACACCGGCCTGCCGCGTGACGTCGGTGAAGGTCCCATCGCCGTTGTTCCGGTAGAGCACGTTCGGTCCGTAGTTGGTGACGAACAGGTCCTGATCCCCGTCGTTGTCGTAGTCGGCGACGCTGACGCCCATGCCCATCCCCGTGTCGCCGACGCCGGTCCGTGCCGTCACATCGGTGAACGTGCCGTCCCCGTTGTTCTGATAGAGGACGTTCGTGAGCTTCCCTCTATTGCGACGCCCGCGCACGCCACTGAAGCCCTCCACGTACGCACCGTTGACCAGATAGATGTCCAGGTCGCCGTCTCCGTCGTAGTCGAGGAAGGCGCATCCGGCGGCGTTGGACTCGATGATGTTGTCCATGTCGTCGTCGCCGACGCTGTGCACGAACGCGATTCCAGCCTCCCGCGCCACGTCCACGAACGTGGGCATGTCGCGCTGACCTGACTGGCCGCGCGCCACCGACACCACGATCACCAATCCGAGCGGCGCCAAGGCCGCACTCAGCAGGATCCGTCTCACGGCGCAGTCCCGTCGTCTCCTGACCGCGCGTCCCACGCCGCGCCCAGGTCCACCCACTCGATGAACAGGATCGTCTCGCGCCGTCCGAGGACATCATGTGGTGTGTCGACGGCGGGGCGCGAGCCCGATGCACTTCCGCGCAACAGCCGGATCAGCGCGCTCTCACGAGCGCTACCCGGCACGACGTACGGTCCTCCAGCACGCGCTGTCGGTTGCTCCAACAGGGACGTGTACACGGCACGCAGCCGCTCTGCCGACTCTGAGAGGTCGGGCTCACCCAGAATCGGCTCCGCCCCGCCGGCCGCGTGACACCCTGCCGTCGCGCATCGGGCCGCGATGAGGGGAGCGATCTGGTGGCGGAAATCCACGGTACGGCGGCGGACGGGCGGCAGCACGAGGTCCACCGGCGGCTTTGCGATGGCCGCCACCAAGCGATTCGGTGGCGAGAGCTCCCGGTCTTCATGGCACCCGATGCAGCCGCGATTCTCGTTGCCCATCACCCAGGTCCACGACCGTTGCGAGCGGATGGCCATGTAGTCCTGGTCCAGCAACTGGAACCTGATCGGCGTCTCGGCGGGTACCCTGATATGGAAAGAGCCATCCGGCTCGACCGGTGCGATCCCCAGAATGCGTCGCGGCTCTGCCTCGATGACGCGCACGTGTTTGATCGTGCCGGGGGGCGCGATCGCCGGCTGGTCGCCCCCGCCGAGATTCGTGCGGTAGCCGTCGAGACAGTAGAAGACACCGGTGGTGGCGCCTGGCTTGAGCCAGTTCGAGCGACCGGGAACGGGACGGCGGGGGGCGAGGACCTGTGCGTCGATCGCGTGCCAACCTTCCTGCTCGAAGATCTTGTCCACGCGCATGCCGGATTCGGGATCCAAATGGTAGACGGCAAAAACCGAATCCTGGCTGGTGTGCCGATAGGATGCGAGCAGACCTCCGTCCGGCAGGGGAGTTGGGCTGTGGAAGAGCCCTGGGTCGTCGGCGCTCCCTTGCAGCCTGTGGTGGGACCTGAGGGGCCTGCGCCACGACACATACGCCATGTCGCCTCCGCCAAGCCAGGAGCGGCGATTCGACTCGATGAAGTACACGCGATCCCCCGTGGGAGCGACGGCGGGCATCTCCTTGTAGCGTGGTGGCTCGTGGTTGCCGTAGAACGGCATCAAGTCGGTCCCGTCGATGTTGACGGCCAGGAGCGCGAAGATCCCCTCGGAATCCACAGCATCGCCGTACGGCTGCCAGCTGCTGAACACGATTCGGCCGGTCGGCAGCACCGCGGGTGAGATGTCGCTCACGGGACTGAACGTCACGCGGTGCAACGCCAGCCCCTCGAGATCGGTGCCGTACAACGCGAACGAGCCGTTCTCCTCCGCGCGGCGCGCAAAGATGATCTGAGGCGTTGGCTGGGGGTCGTCGAGGTAGAAGCGCGCTCCCGCGAACACCGGGGCGACGCTTTGCGCGGGCCCCCGCGTGATCTGTCTCTTGGCGGAGCCGTCGGCGTTCATCGTCCAGATCTGCCACGAGTCTGCAGCGTCGCGCTTGCCGGCGAAGACGATGGTCTGCCCGTCGAAGGAGACATCGGGGTCCAAGGCGCCGACGAACTCGGGGGTGAGTACCGCCACCCCACCGCCCCCCGGATCGACTCGGACGATCCGGGCGCCGTCAACGTACCGATCGAGGGGCCCGGCAAGGCGCGGGCTGCCGCCAGAGTCGGGGCGGGCGGACACGGGTACCTGCACGACGACGAGTTCGTTGCGGAGCGGGTCGGTCCGTCCGAGATCGAGCCCGACCGACGGCGGGGGTAGCACCGCTGTCGCAGCACAAAGGATGAGTGTTACCGGTCGGACCATGGCGTTCATCGTGGCTCTTGACGGTTCCTCAAAGAGTATCCAGTTGCTCGGATTCCCTCGCTAAGAGATGGTTGAAGCGGGAATGAAGAGCCCTTCAGATGCAGCACTGCCGGCACCGGTCTCGGCTCTGCTGCTCGGTGGGGGCCTTCCGGTGATGGCGAGAGGGTTGTTGGCCGAGACTCGGCCATACCGCACATATTGATCGCACGATCGCATATGGTTCGAGCGGTCCCACTGCTCGCTATACTGTCATCCGGAAGGTCGCATCGCAACAGGGCGATGCCGGCGGCGACTGTCTGGGCACGACCACGGGAGGTAGCAATGCGGTATCTGTGCGTTCAGGTGGCGTTGATGCTGATGGTGGCGAGCGGCGGCGCAGCCCAGGAGCAGCGTGCCGCGGCTGGCGGTTTCGACCTCTCGGCTCAGGTACTGTGGTCACATCAACTCCTCGGCGCGGTGGCGCCGAACAACCAGGCCGTCGGAGTGGCTGCCGCGCTGGGCTATCGGTTCCCCGTCAGGGTGGCGGTGGAGATGCGCGGGTCGTATCGCTCCTGGGAATACGAGACGTATGTGCCTCTCCATGTCGGAGTGCGCTACGACCTCCCCGTTTTCTCCGTCGTGACCTTCGTGCCGTTCGCCGGCGTCGGTCCCTGCGTCGTCACGGGCGGCGACTGGGGTGCCATCTTCGCGAGCATCGATGCGGGTGCCCGCGCTCAGATCGCGCTCGGACACCAGGCGGCCGTGCGACTGCTGCTCGAGGTGTCGTATGCCCGGGCAATGGCGTTTCATCCCTCCGCCTTCGACGTCGTGAACGCCGGAGCCGGCCTCCAGATCGGGCTCTAGGCCGGACCGCAGGGGCCAGGCATTTGAGCCCTCCGGGCGCGGCCCTGCGCCTTGTCCCGTGAGATGGTCCTTTTCACCTCTCCCACGGGCGCTCGGCGCCGAGGAGCATCGATGTCTCGACTGGCGAAGCTCACACTCAGCTCGCTCCCCGTCCTTTCCCTGCTCGTTCCCGTGTCGCTTGGCGCTCAGCAGACCACGCAGGCAAAGATCCAGGAGGCGATGACGGCCGCGCCGCAGGAGATCAGCGGCTCGGCTACGATCATGGATTGGGATCAGACGGTCCTCCGCAAGGGGACGAATGGCTGGACCTGCATGCCCACGCCGCCGAACATGACCGGTTCGGCGCCGATGTGCCTGGACGAGCAGTGGCTCGGGTGGGCGCACGCATGGCAGACCCGGACCACGCCCACGACGGCCGGCATCGGCATCGCGTACATGCTCCAGGGCGACGAGGGAGCGAGCAACTCCGATCCCTATGGAACCAAGGAAACGTCGTCCGACTGGGTCGTGGCCGGTCCCCACCTGATGCTCCTCGCGCCCGATCCGGCGATGCTGGACGAGATGACTACCGATCCCGGCAAC
>JBDHDN010000228.1:0-6538 GCA_039591485.1 Gemmatimonadota bacterium | reverse complement strand
AACTTCAACGTCACGCACGTCGCCGAGCATTACGGCAACCTGGTCACGTACATGCGCCTGAAGGGCATGGTACCGCCGTCGAGCCAGCGGATGTAGCAGATCGCGGTTCAGGCAGCGACGCGACGCGGGGTCTGGTCAATCCAGGCCCCGCGTTGTCGTAGGGCGGAACGGCGGGAGCACGGTACGGCACAACGGGCGCTCGGCGAAATCGGAACTGGCTCACCGCAGATGCGTCGCTGTCGGCGACGCCCAACCTCGATCACCATCCACATGTCGATCCACAGTCAGACGGGTCCAGGTTCTCCACACGTCCACATGCGGTGGATAAACCCGGTCCACATCCGCACAGGGGACATCGTACCCTCCACACGGCGATGCACACCGGGCCCCGCTGCCGAAGAAAGGTCGGCGCTTGCGCCTTCACTGCAGTGATCTAGTTTGATGGCCCGCGCCCGTGGCCCGGCACCCTTCCGGTCGGACGGCGGCCTGCGATGAACCTTGGAGAGCACGTCAACCGCCTGTGTCCAGTTACACGCCACTCGGCATTCAGAAGATTGCCCAGCAGGCCGGGCTCGACCCGACCACCATCCGGTGCCCGCGCGACAGCGTGGTCATGCGGGTGCTGGTGGCCAAGGCCGAGCGACCCAACGCAGAAGGCGTGACGCGCCGTACGTTCGAGGGGCTGCCGAAGGGAAGCGCATGGCAGCTCACCGAGGTTGACGTTGAGTGTCCGGCCTGCCGGAGGAGCGCGACTGGGATCCGGCCGATGAAACGCTCATCGGCGGCCCGCGAGCCAGCGGCGCGCTGAAGCGGGAGGTCCAGCGGGGCGTCCGGCTACCCGACCGCAGGTCCCCTCAGACGTCGAAGATCACTTCCGCGTACCATCCGTCGACACGAGGCTCGACGACGAGCCCGTGACGCGTCACCGCCTTTACCTCCGGCTGCTGTTCGTGCCGTTTTTCGTCGAAGGGCTCCCCGGCGAGCAATCCGCTGACCGCAGTTTCCGCAATCAAATCGGGAAGAAACGTCGACGGAAGAAACGCATCTGTCGCATGCAGAAACAGGAGCTCGCGCAGGAAGGCCAGGAACGTCTCCTGTGCGTCCGGTCCCGCGACGAGAAGGGGCCGTTTTTCGCGTGGCACGACTGGCGCCACGCCGGCGAGCAGTTCGCGGGTGATCAGCACACCATCAGCGAGCAGCTCCTCGAACGAGCGGCCCTCGATTGCGACCTTGATGTCGGCCGTGTGTGGCAGGTAGCGGTAGGTCACCCGTTCCGGTTGTTGATGTAGCGGCTCACCTTCCAGCTACCGTCGGGCTGCCGTCTGAGGATCTGGAGGGCCTTCACATCGATCACCACCGGATTGCCGTCACCGTACGGTGTGGCCGTGCCGGAGATCGTCGTGCGTGCGAACGCCCAGTCGCCAAGAACCTCGATCTCATCCACGGCAATGCGGATGTTGGAACGGTAGCGCGAAAAGCCCGACACGGCGGCGTCTTCCAGGCCTTGACGCGTCGTGACGGGGTCCATGCCCGGTGGCATGTACACTGCCCCTTCCTCGAAGAGCTCCACCCACCCGGTGATATCGCCGGCATTGTTTGCGTCCTGCGCACGGTCGATGAGCGCGCGGATTGCGGCCACGTCACGCATGGCCGCGTCGGCCGGATTCTCCTCCGCCCCGCCACAGCCCAGGGCGAGCGCACACAGCAGGGAGCACAGCGGGATACCTCGCATGGCGATCTCCTCGGGACCGTGATCTTTCGATCCTGCCGTCAATGGACCGGTATCGCTTTCTCGGCCCCCTGACACCATCGTAGGCCATGACTCCCTGGTTCACAATGCCAGGCGGCCCCGAGGCACGCCGGCTCGCCGCGTCGAGCGAGCTACGGGCTGCTGTTGCAGCGATCGGTTGTGCTCTCGATCTCCTTGCCGGCTCGGCACGCGGTCCAAAGGAACGTCAGCTGCTCGGGGTCATCAAGGACGAGCTCGGACAGATTCGGCAGGCGGTGCAGCTGCTGGAGTAAGCAGGCATCGGGTACGCGCCGGGCAACATTCGACGGATCACCTCGAGTGGCGGCGCTGTGGTACGTCACCCGGTTTCTGGTGCTTCGAACGGGTGTCGTCGGACGCGTACTCGTGAACCGTGCCCGAGCAGTTCGTGCCGACGGCACAGATCGGTTTGGGAATCGCGTTCGAGGCGGCGACGGGCGACGCGAGCGCCGCTGCCCAGAGATGTCCGACTGCAGCCCGGTCAGGATCCCGCGCTGCCCCGTCGGACATCCGATCCCGGTTAGTCCGCTTCTCTCTCCAGCGGGGGCGGGTGTCGGTCGCGGCCAACATCTGTGCCCCCGCCCCCGCTAGAAGGGACTGTGAAGACCGCCAGCATGCCTTTGCCGGCAGGATCCGGTACCTCAGCGATCCAGGCATACCGGCCCGGGTCCAGTCGGATGGTGAAATAGCCGGTCGTGCCCGCCGGCATCTCGTTGATGCCACCGACAAACTCGACCGGGGCGGGTGTCTCGAGGCCTCCGGGGCGAGTCCAATCCATCCAGGCGGCCAGTGCGTCGATGTCCGTTGTACCGGTGAGCCGCGCGAGATGTACGTCGTGGCCGACGAAATGCTCGTGCACCGCCTGATCCGCGAACCGCACGGCCACGGTGTGCTGCCCAACGACGGGAGTACCGACCATCTCGATTCCCTGCTCGCTCGACAGCGTCAACTGCAATGCGGCTCTGGGTTCGGTCGTATCGGCCGGGGCGCCGGTCACGGTGAACTCGTGCACCATGCCGAACGTCGCCGGATCGGGGTTATAGCTGTGGAACACGCCGCCCGTCTTCACGTAGCACTCCAGCAGATACGTGCCAGGCTCGAGGTAGACGGTGGTCTCGGCAGTGCGACCGGGCGCGAGCAGGCCAGGGCCGCCGAGGAAGACGACCTGTCCGAACCACTCGGGCAGCGTACCGAACATCTCCATGGCAGCGTCCGGGTCTCCCGCCGCCAGCAAGTTCATTCCCTCCTGGAAGATGGGCGCGACGTCGTCCTGTTGGTGCTCGATCCCTATCCCTTCGGGTAGGCGCTCGATGAGCGCGAAGTGAGTCATTGCAGACTCGTTCCGGAATCGGAACGTGGTCCAGCCGGCCGGAACCGCGTCGGGGGCTTCGAACATCAGGCCTCGCGCGACGACGTCGACGATGTTGCCCTCGACCGTGTCCGATTCACTTCCGGCACCGCCACATGCTGCCGTCAGCAGCATGAGTCCGCACAGTCCCATTCGGCCATAGGAAGGTGTCATCACGCGCGCTCCGTCGCTCAGTTGGTCGTCGCTGACTACGATGCCCGGTCCGACGTGTCATCCGCGTGGGCCGGGGATCATGGACTCCTGACAGCATGCTGCGTGCCAGGCGACACCCTGGCGGACCCAGGGACGCCGGGACAGGATACGGCGTATGCATCCGGCGACCGCTCGCCACGCTGCTCATCCCGACATCATTCAGGTGCCGACCATGCGCGTTCTCATTTTCAGCGCCCTCGTGGCCACGACGCTTCAGGCGCAGGAGCCTCCCGCGTTCGCCGATCCCCACCGTGCCGACAAGGTGACGGCGACAGCGTCGGCTGTGGAAGGGATGCTCCGCGAGTACGCAGAGCAACAGCGCATGCCGGGCTTCGCCTACGGCGTCGTGCTCGACGGCGAGCTGCTCTACTCGGGGAGCTTCGGCCTGGCCAACATCGACGAGGTGATCCCAGCAGGCACGGAGACGCTGTTCCGGATCGCCTCGATGAGCAAGAGCGTCACAGCACTGGCGATCCTCCAGCTCAGGGACGAGGGAAAGCTCGCTCTCGACGATCCGGCATCGCTGTACGTACCGGAGATGACAGCGCTACGCCACCTCGCCGCCGACGCGCCCACGATCACCATCCGCCATCTGCTCACGCACTCGGCGGGTTTCCCCGAGGACAACCCGTGGGGGGACCGTCAACTGGCCGACTCGGACGGGGAACTGCGGGCCCTGATCGCCGGTGGCGTGTCGTTCTCCAATGTCCCCGGCATTGAATACGAGTACAGCAACCTCGGGTTCGCCCTCCTCGGGCAGATCGTCCAGGTCGTCTCGGGGATGGACTTCCGCGACTACACGCGGCAGCACGTGTTCGAGCCGCTGGGGATGCACAGCACCGTGTGGGAGTACGAGCGGGCCCCGGCCAATCGCCTCGCGCTCGGCTACGACTGGCTCGACGGGTCGTGGGTGAACATCCCGCTCGAGCACCATGGCTCCTTCGGAGCGATGGGTGGTCTCATCACCTCGATCGGGGACTTCGCGCGCTATGTCGCGCTCCATCTCTCTGCGTGGCCGCCCCGGAGCGATCCAGAGAATGGCCCGCTCAGCCGAGCTTCGCTCAGGGAAATGCACCAGCCGTGGCGGTTCGCGTCACTGCTACCGGACTTCCGGCATCCGAATGGCCGCCGCTGCCCGGCGGCGACGGCATACGCCTACGGACTGCGCTGGATGCAGGACTGCGACGGCACGGTCACCCTCGGCCATAGCGGCGGGCTCCCCGGATTCGGCAGTAACTGGACGATGCTGCCCCACTACGGCCTCGCCGTGATGTCGTTCGACAACCGCACCTACGGCGGCACCAGTATGATCAACCTGGCAGTGCTCGATACGATCATGGTACTGGCCGGGCTCGAACCTCGCGAGCTGCCCGCGTCGGAAATCCTCCAGACGCGCAAGGACCAACTTGTGTCCCTCCTGCCGGACTGGGAGGGTGCCGAGCACTCGGGCATCTTCGCCGAAAACTTCTTCATGGACAATCGCCTGAGCGACGTCGTGGAGCGGACGCGGCAGCTCTACGACGAGGTCGGATCGATCGAGCGCGTGGGCGAAATTCAGCCGCTCAATCAGTTGCGCGGCACGTTCGTGCTGGAGGGAGAGCGCAAAAACATCGAGGTCTTCTTCACGCTCTCCCCGGAGAAAGAGCCGCTGATCCAGCAGGTACGGATGTGGAGTCTCGAGCGGTAGCGCGAGCAAATACCGAATTTCTACTGCGGGAACGTCGAATATCGAGGGCGTGGTGACCGCGACATTGGCGGTGCGCCTCAACGGAGCCGATGCCTCATGCTACGTGATCTGAGTCTCATCGTCCTGATCGCCGCCGTGCTCGTGGCCCCAGCCTCGCCGCAGGCCGCGGCCGACGCGGCGTTCACCTTCGAGCAGGTGCGTGCCTATCCCTTCCCGTCGGGTCTCACGGCCGCGGCAACGGGCGCGCGCATCGCATGGACGTTCAACGAGCGGGGACTGCGAAATCTGTACGTGGCGGAGGGCCCCGAGCTCACGCCACGGCGCCTGACCGCGTACACGACCGATGACGGGCAGGAACTGACGAGCATTGCCGTCTCGCCGGACGGCCGGTGGGTGGTGTTCGTGCGGGGTGGTGATCACGGCTCCAACTGGGACGACCACGAGCCGGTCAATGTCACACACGGTCCTGTTCCCCCGAAGGTGCAGATCCTGAGTGTCCCCTTCGCTGGCGGCGAGCCCGTGGTGCTGGGCGATGGGGAGGCGCCGGTCGTCTCGCCCGGGAGCGACCTCGTCGCCTTCGTGAAGAACGGGCAGATCTGGACCGTGCCGATCGACGGCTCCCGGGCCGCGGCACAGCTCTTCACCGCTCGCGGCAGCAACGGAGATCCCAGGTGGTCGCCCGATGGCGCGCGGCTGGCATTCGTCAGCTCGCGCGGTGATCACGCGTTCGTCGGCGTGTTCACCGATTCGGCGACGCCGATCCTGTGGCTCGAGCCCGCGTTCGACCGCGACCGCTCGCCGCGCTGGTCGCCCGACGGTACGCAGATCGCGTTCGTGCGGCAGCCGGGATCCGGCGGCGCGCCCGACTCGATGCTGGCACGGCGACACCGTCCGTGGGAGGTCCGCATTGCAGACGCGGCCACCGGGGTCGGTCGGCGCCTATGGAAGGCACCCGAGACGCTGCGCGGCTCGATTCCCACCACGCAGGGCGGCACGAACCTCCACTGGGCGGCGGGCGGCCGGCTCGTGTTCCTGTCGTATCACGACGGCTGGCCGCACCTGTACTCGATTTCGGAGACGGGCGGCGAGCCGCTCCTGCTCACACCGGGCGACTATATGGCGGAGTACATCAGCCTGAGCCCGGACGGCCGCTGGTTGGTGTTCGCGGCCAACGCGGGCGACGACCCGCTCGACATCGACCGGCGCCACGTGGTGAAAGTGCCGGTGGGTGCGGCGGAGCCCGTGGTGATGACGCCGGGGGACGGACTCGAGTGGACACCGGTGGTGACAGGCGACATGGAGACGCTCGCGTTCATAGGCGCCACCGCGCGGCGGCCGCCGCTGCCGGCCGTGATGCCACTGGCCGGTGGCGAGCAGCGGCTGCTCGCCGCCGATCGCACTCCGGGGGATTTCCCCACCGATGATCTCGTGGTGCCGCAGCAGGTGATCTTCGAGGCGGAAGACGGCGTGCGCGTGCACGGGCAGGTGTTCGACCACGCCGGTGGTGATGCGCCGAAGCCTG
>JBDHDN010000227.1:0-6613 GCA_039591485.1 Gemmatimonadota bacterium | reverse complement strand
TTCCTGGAAACAGTCGCGGATCGGCTCGCGCGACGGGGGGTAGGGACACTGCGTTTTCAGTTCCCCTACATGGAGGCCGGACGTCGCCGGCCCGATCCACCGACCGTCGCCATCCGGGCAGTGGTCACCGCCGTGGAGGCTGCAGCGGCACTGGCCGGAAGTGCGCCCGTCTTTGCCGGGGGGAAGTCGTTCGGTGGGAGGATGACCTCGAGGGCGGCGGCGGATGGCCTGCTCGACGCGGCTCGAGGGTTGGTCTTTCTCGGTTTCCCGCTGCACGCTCCCGGACGGGAGAGCCGCTCGCGTGCCGAGCACCTGTCCCACGTGCCGATGCCGATGCTGTTTGTGCAGGGCACGCGAGACCGGCTGGCGAATCTCGAGCTGATGCGGCAGGTGGTGCACGCGCTGGGGTCCAATGTGCACCTTCACGTGGTTGCGGGTGGCGACCACGGCTTCGTGGTCCCGAAGCGCATGGGCCGGAAGCCAGCTGACGTGTGGGACGATGTCGCCGCGAACGTCCACGATTGGATCCGGAAAGTGGGGTGACAGCATGGCGCAGTACTGGATTCTCAAGACCGAGCCTACGTCGTACGCGTACGCCGATCTCGAGCGGGACAGGGCGACACGGTGGGACGGGGTGACGAACCGGCAGGCGCTCAAACACATCCGATCGATGCAACAGGGCGACCGCGTTCTGATCTACCACACGGGAAAGGAGAAGGCGGTGGTCGGGGAGGCCACGGTGACGACGGCGCCCTACGACGATCCCGCGGCGGTAGACGACGGCCTGGCGGTGGTGGATATCGCACCGTCCGGGGCACTGCCCTCGCCGGTGCCGCTGTCCGCGATCAAAGCCGACAGACAGTTCGCGGACATGGCTCTGGTACGCCAGGGACGGCTCTCGGTGGTGCCTGCCACAAGGGAACAGTGGGAGCGCATCCGGAGGATGGGAGGGGCCGAGTGAGTCAGGAGACTCGGCACGGTTCGGGACCGGGAGCAGGCGTGACGCACCGCGGTGCGAGGAGCCGCTGCCCGCGCACCCCTCAGCCCGTGCCCGTCAGCGCCAGAAACCGCCGTGCCAGAGCCGGGCCGGCGCCACCATCTTCGTGCTTGAAGAACACGAACGCCTGCGACCACTCCTGATCTGTGACCCACTGGGCCCACTCCCGAAGGTGGGACTCCGCATACGAATCACCGCGGAGCCGGAGGTACCCGAACGGCGCTGTCGCAACCCGTGGTACGTCGCCCTCACTGTGAGCGATACACAGGGCCGTGTCGTGGGACCGCAGGGTGTCGTAGACGTCATCCGTGTACCAGGAAGCGTGACGGAACTCGAAGGCTGCAGGCACATCGGTGGGAAGCAGCTCCAGGAACGCAGCAAGGCGAGGCAGGTCCTTCTTCAGGTTCGGTGGCAGCTGGAATAACAAGGCCCCCAGCCGATGCCCGAGCGTACGGGAGACGTCGAGCAAGTAGGCCAACGGCTCCTCGGCGGCGTTCAGCCTTCGGTGATGCGTGATGCGCTGCGAGGCCTTGAGCATGAAGCGGAACCCGCCAGGGACGTGTCCCGCCCACTGCCGCAGGACCTTCTCAGTCGGCATGCGATAGAAGGTGTTGTTGATCTCGACACTACCGAACTGGCTGGCGTAGTACTCCAGCATGCGGTCCGACGATAGATCGTTCGGGTAGAAGCTGCCCTTCCACTCTCGGTATGCGTATCCACTGGTTCCCACGCGGATGTCCATGTTCGCCCCTGACTCGCGCCCTGCCGCCTAAGGTCACACCCCCTCGTCGTCGGCGGCAAGCCTGGGCGACCCGACGTGCCGAAACCACTGCGGAGGGTGTATTGTTACGGACACCGAAAGGCGAGGCCCAAGTCAGCGCCCTTCCGCTGAATCGACGCGGTGTGAGGTGAGCCATGGGTTGGACCGAAGGCCGGCAGTTCATGCGATTGGCGTGTGCGGTGGCGGCGGCGTCACTCCTCGTGACGTCGCAGGCGGCCGGGCAGCAGGCCATCGACAAGACGGCGTCGGAGATCTTCGGAACCGTCATGAGTCCGTTCTGCCCCGGCATGACCATCGCGACGTGTCCGTCGTCCCAGGCCGCCGTCTTGCGGGATGAGGTCCGCGCGCAGTTGGCTGCGGGAGCGACGAAGGAGGAGGTACTCGACTCGCTGTACGCTCGGTGGGGGGAGGAGGTCCTCGGTCCGCGATCGGCGACCGGTGTGGGGTTGCTTGCCTGGCTCATTCCGGCGCTGGCGATTCTCGTGGGTGCGGCAGGACTGACCCTGTGGCTCAGGTCCTCCAGCGCGAGGGTGCGGACCGCGCCGGCAAAAGGTGGCGAGCTCGATCCCGCAGCTGAGCGCCGCATTCAGGAGGAGTTAGCCCAGCTCTAGACTCGTATTCGTCCGGCGAAGGCTGGCGCCACCCGCCGGCGCCCGGCCAGGTCTTTTCGTATCCCGGTGACACCGTGAGAAGGAGGCCCTGTGCGCTCGCATCGAGTTCACCCCGAACGCAGCCCGCTCCGCGCAACCGCCGCGCTTTGTGGTTGGGCATGTCTGGTGCTGTCCCCCGCTGCGTCGGCGCAGACGTTGCTCGTCGTGAACAAGAGCGGCAACTCCCTCTCGGTGATCGACGTCGGCACTCGAGCATCGCTCGCGACCATCGCGACCGGCACCGCGCCTCACGAGGTCACCGTGTCCCCCGACGGTCGCTGGGCGTTCGTCAGCGACTACGGGACCGGCGCCGCTCCGGGAACGACCGTGACGATGATCGACGTTCCTGCTCGCTCCGTGACCGCTACGATCCCGCTGGGGGAGCACACGCGTCCGCACGGGATGGCGGCGGCGTCCGACGGAACCGTCTGGGTGACCACGGAGGGCTCTCAGCACGTGCTCCAGCTCGATCCACAGACACGGAGCATCCGGCAGGCCGTCCGGACGGGGCAGCGGGTGACGCATCAGGCGGTCGTTGTCGAGTCCGCCGGCCGAGTGTACACCGCGAACATCGGTTCGGGGACCGTCACGGCAGTGGATGCAGCGTCCGGCCGAGTGCTCACGCACATCACCACCGGGGCCGGAGCAGAGGGGATCGACGTCGCACCTGACGGGAGCACGGTGTACGTGACGAACCGCGAGGCGGGGACGTTGTCCGAGATCGACGTCGCGACGAACGCGGTCATGCGCGAGCTGACGGTCGGTGACTTCCCCATCCGGGTCAGGGTGCGACCCGACGGTCGGGAGGTACTGGTGTCGAATGCGCGAGGCAACGAGGTCGTGGCCGTGGATCTCGAGCGGTGGCAGGTCGTGCGACGGCTCGCGGTGGGAGCGATGCCGGTCGGGATCCTCGTGTCGCCCGATAACCGCCTGGCGTTCGTCGCCAATACGCAGGACGACCGGATCTCCGTGATCGATCTCGAGCGCTGGGTCCTCGACGGCGAGATCCGCGCGGGCGACGAGCCGGACGGCATGGCGTGGGTGTCCCACTAGTGCCCTCCTGGCCCGCGGCGGTGCGGGCACGTAGACTTGGACGCTCGACCCACGGCACGGCACCATGGTAGTGAGCGGCTTCACGCGGCTGAAGAAGGAGCTCCACCTCTTCGACGTGTACGTGATAGGCACCGGCGCGATGATCAGTGCCGGGTTCTTCCTGCTGCCCGGAGTCGCCGCTGGCTATTCGGGGCCCGGCGTGGTGCTGGCATACTTGCTCTCCGGTGTTCTTCTCGTGCCGGCGCTCCTATCGATGGCCGAGCTGGCGACGGCGATGCCCCGTGCCGGAGGAGCGTACTACTACCTCGATCGCACGCTAGGCCCGCTGATGGGCACCATCGGCGGCATCGGCACGTTTCTCACGCTGGTGCTCAAAGGTGCGTTTGCCCTGATCGGCATGGGGGCGTACCTGAGTCTGGTGATCCGTGCCGACATGACGTCGATCGCACTGGCGTTCACAGTCGTGTTCGCCGGGCTCAACCTCATGGGGTCGCGCCAGTCGAGCGGCCTGCTGCGCGTGCTCGTCATCGGCCTGCTGGTGCTGCTCGCCTTCTTCATCGGACATGGTCTGACGGACGTCTTTGGGCTGCGTGACGAGCCACCTCTCACGGGGTTTTCGCCCCTCCTGCCGAGTGGATTCGACGGGCTCCTCGCCACCGTCGGCTTGTTGTTCGTCTCGTACATCGGTCTCACCAAGGTCACGAGCCTCGCCGAGGAGGTAGCCAACCCCGAGCGCAACATCCCGCTCGGGATGATGCTGGCGCTCGCGACGGTCACGACGGCCTTCGTACTCGGCACGTTCGTCATGGTGGCGGTCCTCGGCGTAGGTGAGTTACAGCAGAGCCTGACGCCAGCGGCGGATACGGCCGGGCGCTTCACATCGTGGCTGCCGGGCCAGACGGGGGTGTGGCTGATGGTACTGGCTGCGATGGCGGCATTCGCGTCCGCCGCGAACGCGGGTATCCTTGCGGCGTCGCGGTATCCGCTGGCCATGGCGCGCGATCACATTTTGCCCGACTGGCTGGCGACCACCGGCAAGCGAGGCACGCCGGTGCGATCGGTGCTGCTCACGTGTGGGCTCCTCGCCGTGGTGGTGCTCACCCTCGACGTCGAAGGTGTGGCCAAACTCGCCAGCTCGATGCAGTTGCTGCTTTTCGGTCTCATGAACGTCGCGGTGATCGTGATGCGGGAGAGCCGGATCGAATCGTACGATCCCGGGTTTCGATCACCGCTCTACCCGTGGATGCAGCTGCTCGGGATCTTCGTGCCTGCAGTGCTCGTGGCCGAGATGGGATGGCTCTCGGTGCTGTTCACCGTCGGCGTCACCGCGTTGTGTTTCGGATGGTATACGTACTACGCGCGCGCTCGGATCGCGCGTGACGGGGCGATCTACCACGTGTTCGAGCGGCTCGGGCGGCGGCGCTATGCCGGGCTCGACCGCGAGCTACGCGATCTCATGAAAGAGAAGGGGCTCAGGGCGGAAGACCCGTTCGACGAGGTGGTGGCCCGGGCGGCGGTGCTCGACTACGACGAGCCGGTCAGCCTGGCCGGCGTGATCGAGCGGGCGTCGCGGCTGCTGGAGCGCCGGTTGCCGGTAGACACGGCGGCGTTGGTGGAGGGGTTCGGACGGGGGGTGCGGGGGGGCGGGACGCCGGTGGCCTACGGGGCGGCGCTGCTCCACGCGCGGTTCCCCGACCTCGACACCTCGGAGATGGTGCTGGTGCGCTGTGTCGACGGGGTGCGCGTGGACGTCGAGGACGACGACATGGCGCGGCAGGCGGCAAACGTTCCGATCAGGGCCGTCTTCTTCCTCGTGTCGGGCGAGGACGATCCCGGGCGTCATCTGCGCATCCTGGCCCAGCTGGCCGGCCGGGTCGAAGACGAGTCGTTCATGCCCGAGTGGCTGGAGGGACGGCACGAGCAGGAGCTCAAGGAGACCCTGCTGCGCGACGATCGCTTCCTCTCGCTCAGGCTGTGGCCCGGTACGAGGACGGAGACCCTGATCGGTAAGCCGCTGAGCGCGCTGGATCTGCCGCCCGGCTGCCTGATCGCCCTCATCCGGCGGTACGGCGAGATGCTCGTTCCGCAGGGACGAACCGTCCTGCGTGAGGGCGATCGCCTGACCATCATCGGTGCGCCCGCAGGGCTCCGACTGCTCAGCGAGCGCTATGGGGAATCGCTCGCGGAGGGCCTCGCGGTCGAGTGAGCCGCGCAGCAGGCATGGCTCCTTGCCAAGCCGCGGGAATTCGGCAGGATTATGGTAGTCCCCGTCCCGGAGGACGTGATGCCTGCCACGAAGTTGAAGAACTTTCTCGACGAACACGGTGTCTCATACGAGACGATCCGGCACTCACCAACGTACACGGCGCAGAAGACGGCCGCGTCGGCCCACGTACCTGGAAAGGAGCTGGCCAAGACGGTCATGATCCGCGTGGACGGCCGGCTCGCCATGGCCGTGCTGCCCGCGCCGATGCAGATCGACTTCCAGCGCCTGAGTCGAGCGCTCACAGGTGCCAAGGTCGAGCTGGCCGATGAAGGGGAATTCCGGGCCCAGTTCCCCGACTGCGAGGTTGGGGCAATGCCGCCGTTCGGCAACCTGTACGACCTCGCCGTCTACGCCGACGAGCACCTGACGAAGGACGACCAGATCGCCTTCAACGCCTGCACCCACACGGAGTTGATTCAGCTGGCGTACGACGACTATGTGAAGCTCGTCCAGCCAACAGTGCTCGCGTTTGCCGCCGGCGGGCACTGAGTCTCGGGCGCGCCGTCCGGCGCTCACGCCAGTGACGAAAGCCGCCTCAGGGCGGCTTTCGCGTCGAATGCCGAGCGGGATGTTGGGGGATTAAATTCGGAGACACTCCCGACCCGGAGCGGCACCATGCGGCGCAGTCTCATCTTTTGCACTTTGCTTCTTCTTCTGCCAGCTGAGGGGCTGGTGGCGCAGGGAGCGGTACCGGCTGCACCTCTCACCAGGGCCGAACGGACTGACTATCGCGAGACAAGCAGCTACGCGGATGTGGTGGGGTTCCTTGGTGCGCTCGACGGAGCGGTCCCGTGGCTGAGAGTTACCTCGTTCGGCTACTCGTATGAAGGCCGGCAGCTGCCACTGGTCGTCGTAGGCGATGTCGT
>JBDHDN010000226.1:0-6673 GCA_039591485.1 Gemmatimonadota bacterium | reverse complement strand
CTGTTCGTCGATGGCTCGATCCAGTGGCTCGTGACCGACGATGATCGCAGGTTGCTCGCGTACGAACGCGTCCTCGATGACGAGCGCGCAGTCGTCGCGTTCAACGTCTCCGAGCAGTCGCACGGCATTGCCGTTGCGGCCGAGGGTCCTTATCGCCTCGTCTACCCGACCGACGGGGGCGTGACCGTTGGCGATGGCACGCTCACCGTCCAACTACCGCCGCGCTCGGCGCGGGTATGGGTGCGGGAGTGATACGCCGTCAGCGTCGCGTTCTCTCCGTCGTCGCGGTTACGCTCCTGCTTGGCGGACCGCTCGGAGCGCAGGAGCAGGGCATGACGAGCGTTCCCGTCGCCGTCGACGAGCACGGCATGCTGCGCTGGACCGCGACAGGCGACGAAGTGGCGCTGTTCGGCGTCAACTACTCGACGCCATTTGCCCATGCGTACCGTGCGCTCGGCTACCGCGGCGTCGATCGCCGGGAGGCCATCGATGCCGACGTCACCCATCTCGCACGACTCGGCGTTGACGCCTACCGCATTCACGTGTGGGACCGGGAGGTGAGCGACCGGCAGGGCAGCCTCGTGAGAAACGACCATCTCGATCTGCTCGACTACCTCCTGGCCCGCCTGGCGCAACGGGGGATCAGGGTGATCCTTACCCCAATCGCGTGGTGGCCTCCGGGGTATCCCGAGCCAGCTCCGCCGACCGAGGGACTGTCCGACGGCTACGAGAAGCCCGAGATGACCGTCGATCCCGAGGCGCGCCGCGCACAGGCCAGGTACCTCGCCCAGTTCGTGGCGCACCGAAACCCGTATACGGATCGCACCTATGCCGAAGACCCCAACATCCTGGCCATCGAGGTCTTCAACGAGCCCCGCCACCCGGCAGGACCGGACGAGACGACGCGGTACATAGCGACCATGGCCCGCGCGCTGCGCGACGCGGGATTCCGCAAGCCGATCTTCTACAACATCAGTGAAGGCTACTCCGACGAGCATGGGCACGCCGTCTGTGCGGCGCCGATCGACGGTGTGAGCCATCAGTGGTACCCGACCGGTCTCGTGCGCAACGGATCCGTCGGCGGCAACATGCTACTGAACGTCGATCGGTACACCATCCCCTATGCAGACTTTGCCGAGTGCGGGGACAAGGCACGGATGGTCTACGAGTTCGATGCCGCGGACGTCGCCGGCTCGTACATGTATCCGGCGATGGCCCGCAGCTTTCGTGCAGCGGGATTCCAGTGGGCCACGCAATTCGCCTACGACCCGTTGGCGATCGCGTACGCGAACACCGAGTATCAGACACACTTCTTGAACCTGGTGTATACGCCCCACAAGGCGGTCAGCTTTCTGATCGCCGGTAACGCGTTCCGCCACCTCCCACGGGATGGGTCGTACGGTCGGTATCCCGACAGTAGGAGTTTCGGGCCGTTCCGCGTGAGTTACGAGGACGACCTGAGCGAGATGGTGACGGACACGGCGTTCCTCTACTCGAACGACACCCGCTCGAAGCCCCCCTCACCGACCGCGCTGAAGCACGTTGCCGGGGTGGGTACGTCACCGGTCGTCGAGTACTCGGGTGCCGGTGCGTACTTTCTCGACCGGATGCGCGATGGGGTCTGGCGTCTGGAAGTGTACCCGGATGTGGCTTGGGTCGTGGATCCGTTCACGCGACCGAGTCTGGCACGGGAGGCTGCGCGTGTCGTGTGGCGGACACGGACAATGCGGATCATCCTGCCCGACCTTGGTACGGACTTCTCCATCGAGCCGGTGAACGTCGGGAATCGCCATCAACCAACAGTGTTCGGGGACATGTTCGACGTTCGTCCGGGTGCGTACCTGCTCGTGCGTGCCGGCACAACGCACCCGGGGTGGACACCTGAGTCCGTTATCGATGGACGGAAGGTGGGCGAGTTCGTCGCGCCTCCGTCGTCCACGGCGCCGACAACGGTCCTCCATACGCCGTCCGCCGAGCGCACCACCGGACAGCCGTTCACGGTGCGGGTCGAGGTGGTGTCACGCGAGTCGGCGGACTCGGTCGTCCTGTTCGCTCGCCGTGTGGGCTACCGGGGCCGGATGCGCCGCGTCTCGATGGAGACGAGGGGGGCGTTTGGGTACGAGGGCCGACTACCCGCCGACGTCGTGCAGGGCGGTCTGCTGCGGTACGTGGTGTCGGTGTATGAGAATGGAGCGGCGAGAACCTATCCTGGCGGCGACGCGGGGCAGCCCTTCGACTGGGACTTCACCGGCCGTGTGTCCTGGGAGGTGCCGGTCGTCGCCTCGTCTGCGCCCATTCTCCTATTCGACGCGCGGCGCGATCTCGAGCACGTGCTGTATCCCCACCCCTGGAATTACGTCGAGTTCCGGACCGACGTCGTGGCCGGGAGTGAGCCGGATCGGCTGGCGCTGTCGGCGGCGGTAGAGAACCTGACGCCATCTCCGCACCACTTTGCCCTGCGGACGTTCTTGACCGACGAGCAACGCACGCGCCTCGGCGATGCGTCCTCCGATGGCGTCCTGCGGTTTCGTGCGCGTACCGTAGGGAAGCCCTCGGACCGGATGGAGCTAGCGCTCGTGATGCGGGATGGCACGGCGTGGGGTACGGACGTAGAGCTCACGGACCAGTGGCAAGAGCTCGCGATCTCACTGTCGGTGCTCGGGCGGACGCGGCTCGTGCTGCTCCCGCGTCCGTACCCTCTCTTCCTGCCGTACTTTTTCGAAAGCGGCAGCGCGGGAGCAGAACCCGATATCGCTGATCTCGACGGGCTGCAGTTCTCCGTCCGAGCGGGCGTGGGTACCGATGCAGAGCGAGGCCGGCCTCGCGGGTTCGAGATCGAGCGTGTCGTGCTGGATTCCGATGGGACAGCGGCTGAGCGTCACAACCGACGTCAGTAGGCGGCAGACCATGACCTGCCCTTGGCAGCTGAGCGACGTATCGGACATGACGAGGCAGGTCCGCCGTGCGATCCTGCGCACGCAGTGACCGGTAACCAGTCTCGAGCACGCGGATGAAGCGACGCGACTTCGTGAAGCACACGGCCGTGGCGGGTGCCGCACTCGCCGTCAACCCCGCGCTCCCCGGCACCGCAGCGGCAGGTGCCCAACGGGGATCGCTGCAGTTCGATTTCAATCCCGGCTGGCGGCTCCACCTGGGCGACGTCGACGGTGCGCAGGAGTTCCTTTTCGACGACGGTGCCTGGGACGCAGCCGTGCTGCCGCACACCGCACGGGTAGAGAATCTGGTGACCGGGGAGCCGGAAAGCGACACGTACCAATGGCAGGGGATCTGTTGGTACCGCAAGCGCTTCACCGTGAGTCCGCAGATGATCGACCGGAGAGTCTTCCTGCACTTCGACGGCGCCATGAACGTGGCCGACGTCTGGCTCAACGGGAAGCACGTCGGGCGGCATCTCGGCGGATGGCTCCCGTTCGGTTTCGACGTCTCCAACGGTGTTCGCGCGGGTGAGGAGAACGTCGTCGCGGTCAGACTCGACAACCGTGACAACGCAGTGACGGGTCCCAAGCCGCTCGCGCAACTCGACTTCAACCCCTACCACGGCATCTACCGCAACGTCCGGCTGGTGATCAAGAATCCGCTGCACATCACGGATCCGATACTGGCCGACCGGCCGGCGAGCGGCGGCGTATTCGTCACGTATCCTGAAGTGTCTGCTGAGAGCGCGCTCGTGCGCGTACAGGTGCATGTGCGCAACGACGCCGGATCCGTGCGGACGGTCAGGGTGCATGCGCAGCTCGTCGCGGCCCACGGGGCGGTCGTGGCCGACCTGTTTTCGGACGCCGTCCGCCTCGACGCCGGCGAGGATCGGGACGTGGTACTGCAGCTTCGTGTTCTCTCGCCGGCACTGTGGAGCCCCCAGCGGCCGGATTGCTACACGCTGCGGACGGAACTCGTCGAGGACGGGGATATCGTGGACGACGAGGTTGTCCGTATCGGTATCAGGCGGTTCGCCATCTCCCCGGGAGGCTTCGAGATCAACGGAGAGAAGTTGTTCCTCCGCGGCACCAACAGACACCAGGAGTATCCCTACGTGGGATACGCACTCTCGGATGCCGCGCAATACCGCGATGCGAAGAAGATCAAGGACGCCGGGTTCGATTACGTTCGTCTGTCGCACTATGCGCATGCCCCTGCGTTCATGGACGCATGCGACCAACTGGGGCTCGTGGTCATGGACTGCATTCCCGGCTGGCAGTTCTTCAATCGTGACGATCCTGCGTTCACGGAGATCCAGTACGAGAACTGCCGTCGGCTGCTCCGGCGAGATCGCAACCACCCAAGCGTCATTCTGTGGGAGGTCTCGCTCAACGAGACGGACATGCCCGCCGAATTCATCCGCGCCACGCATGCGATTGCCCACGAGGAGTACCCGGGCGACCAGTGCTACACGTGCGGGTGGACCGAGGGGTACGACGTTTTCATCCAAGCGCGCCAGCACGGCGGCTGCGAGGACGTCACCGACCGGGCGTGCGTCGTGAGCGAGTACGGTGACTGGGAGTACTATGCGCAGAACGCCGGGCTCCAGCAGGACGCCTGGGCGGATCTGTCGCCGGATGCGGCCAACAGTCGCCAGTTGCGCTGGCATGGCGAGGCCGCACTGCTGCAGCAGGCGGCCAACTTCCAGGAAGCCCACAACGACAACCGGAAGACTATCGCCTTTGCCGACGGGCTCTGGGTGATGTTCGACTACAACCGCGGGTACGCGCCCGACATCGAGTCGTCGGGTTGCATGGACCTATTTCGGCTGCCGAAGCTCTCCCGGGCCTTTTTCCGGAGCCAGCGGCCGCCGCACGAAGACCTCGACCGGGCCGAATCGGGTCCGATGGTGTTCATCGCGAGCTACTGGAACCGGCACTCCAGTCCGACGGTGCGGGTGTTCAGCAACTGTGATGAAGTCGCGCTTTCCCTGAACGGTGGGCCGCGTGAGCGCCGACGGCCCGATACCGACCGGACATCCACGCACCTGGCGCATCCTCCGTTCACCTTCGAGCTCGGCCGATTCCGGGCCGGGACCCTCGAGGCGGTCGGGTACATCGACGGTAGGGCTGTCGCCAGTCACGTCGTGCGAACTCCCGGGGCGGTGGAGCGGCTTCGGCTGCGACTTGACGAGAGTGGACGGGTCTTTGCCGCCGACGGTAAGGACACTGCGTTCCTCTACGCCGAGCTGCAGGACGCTGACGGCACCGTGGTGCCGGATGCCTGGGAAAACGTCTGGTTTGGCACGACGGGGAACGTCAGACTGGTTGGCCGAAGCCCGTTTTCCTCTGACGCCGGTATTGCCAGCATTCTGGTGCAGTCCGACGTGCAGCGGCCGCGCGCGGTCGTGTACGCACTCGCGCTCGTGCGCGACGGTGAACGGGTGCGGGCGCTGAGCGGTGCCGTGCCTGTCGGCGGTGAGGTCGAGCCGTGGGAGGTCAGGGTCACGACCGACGGCAGTGTGCCGGAAGAGACGGCGGCGCGGTATGACCGCCCCATCACGGCGCCGGGCCGGGTACGGGCGGCGCTCGTCGCTCGCGGTCGCTCGATCGTCATGGCAGATTCGGGCGCGCCGGCGTTCCGGATTCCTGGGAGCACGGCCCCGGCATAGCGTGATGGCAGGAGTGCGTGCGCGGGCACTCTGCAGTACGCGAGTTGCGCACGCGACATCGGTGCACTCACCGCAGCACGGCATTGTGTTGCCGATATCCGGCACCATGGAGATGGGCATGATACGTGTCGCAGTTGCTCTGGCATTCCTGTGCGGGGTTTTCGACTCCGCCACGACTCAGCACCCGTCACCCGCCGCCAGGGAGCGCCTGCTGATGGACTACGGCTGGTTCTTCACGCGGGGAGACCCACCCGGTGCCGAGGCGCTGAGTTTCGACAGCTCCAGCTGGCGGGTGGTCGACCTTCCCCATGACTGGAGCATCGAGGGGCCATACGACAGTACCGCGGCGACGGGAGGCCGCGGAGGGTATCTCCCGACGGGGATCGGATGGTACCGCCGGAGCTTCACGCTGCCGGCTGCCGTGAGAGGACAACGAGTCGCCATCGAATTCGACGGTGTATACCAGAACAGCGCCGTCTGGATCAACGGGCATCACCTCGGCACTCGACCGAACGGTTACGTCAGCTTCCGCTACGACCTCACGCCGTACCTCGTGGACGGTGCGAACGTCGTCGCCGTTCGGGTCGACAACTCCCGGCAGCCCAATTCGCGCTGGTACTCGGGGAGCGGCATCTACCGCCACGTCTGGTTGACCGTGACGGATCCGCTTCACATCGGTCAGTGGGGCACGTATGTCACGACCCCGATTGTCGATACGACGGCAGCGCAGGTGTCCGTGACCAGCCGGCTCGTGAATAGCGGGTCCAGCGAGCGACGTGGCACACTCGATCTGACGATTCTCGACGCGTCAGATGCGCTCGTGGCGGAGGGCGCATCTCCGTTCGTACTCGGTGCCGGCACAGAGGTGGAGTTGTCGCTGACGCTGACCGTGAGTGCCCCGATGCTCTGGTCGCCCGCGACGCCCGCGCTCTATACGCTACGAACGACTGTGCGCGATGCTGCCGAGCAGGTCGTTGACATGACCGCCACGCCGTTCGGTATTCGCGCCATCGCGTTCGACGCCGATAGTGGTTTCCTGCTCAACGGGCGACAGATGAAGCTCTT
>JBDHDN010000225.1:0-6679 GCA_039591485.1 Gemmatimonadota bacterium | reverse complement strand
CGTCAGTGCCGAGGTGGTGGCCGTCGATACGGACGGGATGTACGAGGAGGGCCGGGAGCTGGCTCGGATTGCGGACAACATCGTCGTGAAGATCCCGCTGATCGAGGATGGCCTGGTGGCCACGCGACGGCTGGTGGCGGACGGTGTCAAAGTAAACGTCACGCTGGCCTTCAGTTCGGTGCAGTGTATGCTTGCCGCGAAGGCCGGCGCGACGTACGTGTCACCCTTCCTCGGGCGCATCGACGACATCGGCCACGACGCGATGGACGTGATTCGTGAGACGCGCCTCATCTTCGACAACTACAGCTATGAAACGGAAATCCTGGCGGCGTCGATCAGGCACCCACGTCACGTCGCCGAGGCGGCCATGCTCGGAGCGGACGTCGCGACGGTGCCGACGGACGTCCTGCGAAAGATGCTGCTGCATCCGCTGACCGACCGAGGCCTCGACCAATTCCTGAACGACTGGAGCAAGCTGGTTGCCCGCGGCAAGGGAGGCGCGTGAGGCCCGGCCTCGCTGTCTGGTTGATCGCCCTGCTGGCCTGCAGCGAATCGCCACCCGAGGCGCACGCGGCGGCCGCACGTACCGACGACACCTCCGTTATCGCGTCGCTGCTGCAGGAGCCGTCGCGGCAGCCCGAGCGGTTGCCGGCCTCGGACTCGCTCGACCAGTCCCGGAGCACCGCCATTGTGACCGCCGCCAATCGCGTGGCGCCCGCGGTAGTGAGCGTCAACGTGACCCGGCGCGGGGTCCGCCAGGGTCGCTCCATGTTCGACTGGTTCTTCATGCCCCGCGGGTACGAGCGCGAAGTACAAGGCCTCGGGTCGGGGTTCATCGTGTCCCCCGGGGGCCTCGTCATCACAAACCAGCATGTGACTTCGGGGGCTACCGAGATCGTCGTCACCACGCGCGACGGCACCGACTACGCCGCGGAGCTGCTCGGCGAGGATCCATACACGGACATCGCCGTGCTGCGGATCGAGGGAACCGGCCTCCCGACGGTTCCGGCCGGTCGGAGCAGCGACCTCCTGATCGGCGAGTGGGTTGTCGCCATCGGCAACCCGTACGGATACCTCCTCGGCAACACCGAGCCCTCCGTCACGGCGGGTGTCGTGAGCGCGGTCGGCCGGAACCTCATCCCCTCGGGCGACGATCAATCGGTATACGTCGGCATGATCCAGACCGACGCCGCCATCAATCCCGGCAACTCGGGCGGTCCTCTCGTCAACGCGGTCGGCGAGGTCGTCGGGGTCAACAGCTCGATCTTCTCGCAGAGCGGCGGGTCGGTGGGGATCGGCTTCGCGATCCCGATCGAGCGGGCGCTCCGGGTGGCGTCGGAGCTCGAGCGCTTCGGCGCGGTCAGGCGCTCCTGGATCGGCCTGAGCGTGGCTGGCTCCGAGCAAATGCGTGAGTGGAAACTCACTGGAGGCCTCACGATCACGGAGGTCGTGCCCGACGGCCCCGCGCAGCGCGCCGGGCTCCGCGGAGGCGACGTGGTGATCGCGGCACTGGGCCGCCCGGTGCGGACCTTCCTCGACTGGGAGTCGGTGAAGCTGGATGTGAGCCCTGGCGACACCCTGGAGCTGACCGTCCGACGCGATGAGCGCGAGCGGATCATCCCGGCCGTGGTAGCCGACCTCCCGACGACCCTGGCCGAGCGCGTCTCAGTGCTGGGCGACATCGAGCTGATCACCGTGAGCCCGGCGATCCGCCAGGAGCGACGTATCCAATCCGAGGGCGGCGCGCTGATCGTCGGCATCGGACAGAGCACACAGCGCAGTACGGGCCTGAGGGAGGGTGATGTGATCATTCAGGTCAACCGGACGCCGGTCGCTCGTGCGGAGCAGGCTCGGGAGCTGTTCCGGCAAGCGCAGGGAGGGAACGCCATCCGGGTGTACGTCGAGCGGGGTGGATCCATCGGCTGGTCGGAGTTCTACGTCCGATGAGCGAGCCGACCGGGTATCGCTCGCCGCTCGGCTCACGGTACGCCTCCCCCGCGATGCAGCGGTTGTGGGGAGCGGCCCATCGGGCCACCGTATGGCGCCGCGTTTGGCTCGCCCTCGCCGAAGCTGAACGGGCGCTCGGCCTCGACATCCCGGAGGTTGCGCTGCAGCAGATGCGCGCACACCTCGACGACACCGACCTCGATGCCGTGCAGCGCTACGAGAGCCGATTCCGCCACGACGTGATGGCGCACATCCATCACTTCGGCGATCAGGCGCCGGCCGCACGTCCGTTCCTGCACCTCGGGGCCACTAGTGCCTTTGTGACGGACAACGCTGACCTCGTGATCATGCGAGAGGCACTGCGAATCGTGCTCGGTCGGCTCGTCGCCGTGCTCCGTGCACTCTCCGGCTTTGCCGAGCGCCATCGCTCGTTGCCCACCGTCGCGTACACGCACTTCCAACCCGCGCAGCTCACGACGGTTGGCAAGCGCGCGACCTTGTGGCTGCAGGACTTCGTGCTCGATGCCGAGGCGCTGCGTCGGCTGACCGATGAGCTGCCGTTCCGCGGCTGCAAAGGCACGACGGGCACGCAGGCGAGCTATCTGGATCTGTTCGGCGGCAATCACGAAAAGGTCCGTGAGCTCGACCGGCTCGTCGCGGCAGCCTTCGGCTTCCGCGGCTCCATCCCGGTGAGCGGCCAGACCTACACTCGTAAGCTCGACAGCCGTGTGCTCGACACGCTCGGGGGGGTTGCCCAGTCGGCGTCCAAGTTCGGCACCGACCTTCGGCTACTGCAGCACGAGGGAGAGTTGCTCGAGCCCGCCGAGCGCGAGCAGGTAGGGTCGAGCGCGATGCCGTATAAGCGGAATCCCATGCGGGCGGAGCGGATCTGCTCGCTTGCGCGGCACGTGCTGTCGCAGCAGGCGAGCGCACACCACACGGCGGCGACGCAGTGGCTCGAGCGCACGCTGGATGACAGCGCGATCCGACGGCTCAGCATTCCCGAGTCGTTCCTCGCTACGGACGGCGTTCTCGTGCTGTGCACCAACGTCGCCGCGGGACTCGAGGTCGTGGAGCCGGTGGTGCGGCGCAACGTGGAGCGCGTCATGCCATTCATGGCGACGGAACGCTGGCTGATGCTCGGCGTGCAGGCGGGAGGCGACCGGCAGCAGCTGCATGAAGTGATTCGGCAGCATGCATGGGCCGTCAGCGAGGCGGTGACGCACGGGGCCGAGAATGACCTGATCGATCGCCTGGCGGTCGATCCGGCCTTCCACGCCGTGGATCGCACCGCGCTCACCGCCGAGCTGGCTGCTGCGCGGTACGTGGGCCGCGCCCCCGAGCAGGTACACGAGTATATCCACGGGCAGGTCAGCAAGGTCCTTCGCGACCTGTCCGCCTTCGAAACCGCTGACGAGGCGAGCGTAACGGTATGACTCCGGAGGCTATGCGTGAGAGCTCCCTGCCGCTTCCCCTGTTCCGCCGCGGGAAGGTCCGTGAGGTGTACGAGGTGGACGCCGACACCCTGCTGCTGGTGGCGAGCGATCGGGTAAGCGCATTCGACGTGGTAATGAATGAGGCGATTCCCAGGAAGGGCGCGGTACTCACCCAGACGAGCGCCTTCTGGTTCCGGGAACTCGCCGGCGTGGTTCCGAGCCACTTCCTGACGGCAGATGCGGACGAGATTGTGCGACGGATTCCGCCGCTCCAGGCGCACAAGGCGACGATCGCGGGCCGGAGCATGCTGGTCCGTCGCACCGAACCGGTGCTGTTCGAGTGTGTCGTGAGAGGCTACCTGTCGGGCTCGGCATGGAAGGAGTACCGGCAGCACGGGACCCTCGCCGGCGAGGAGCTGCCTGCGGGGCTCGTGGAGAGCCAAAAGCTCGACCCACCGATCTTCTCACCGGCCACCAAGGCCGAGTCCGGACACGACGAGAACATCACCTTCGGCGCGATGCGGGAGGCGCTTGGCGGTCGACTTGCCGACGAGTTGCGCGCACTCAGCGTCTCGCTGTACACGAAGGCCGCCGACCGCATGTTGGCACGCGGCATCATCATCGCCGACACGAAGTTCGAGTTCGGACAGACAGCCGATGGGACGCTTCTCGTGATCGATGAGGTCCTGACGCCGGATTCGTCGCGGTTTTGGCCGGCCGATAGCTACGAGCCCGGCCAAGGCCAGCCCAGCTTCGACAAGCAACCTCTGAGGGACTTCCTCGACGGGCTCAAACGCGAAGGCGCGTGGGACGGGAATCCTCCACCTCCTCCGCTTCCACCCGATGTGGTCGAGGCGACCAGCACCAGGTATCAGGCGGCCTACCGCCTCGTCACCGGGCAAGAACTCCCATCGGATCAGTGAGGATCGCTCCGGAGGGCCGCCCGTTCGTTCTCGCCGGGTCGAGCTTGTGGGCCGCCGTCACGCTCGCGGCGGCGGTGCTTGGCGGCTGGTGGTGGCTCGCGGTAGCGGCGTGGACGCCGATCGCGCTGTGGGTCCCATGGTTCTTCCGCGACCCTGTTCGGGCCGGACCGCGCGGTGACCGGCTCGCGATCGCTCCGGCCGACGGGAAGGTCGTGAGCATCGCCGAGGTCGAGGAGCCGAAGATGGTCGGTGGCGGCGCCGTGCGAATCTCCGTCTTCATGAACGTGTTCGACGTACACGTGAACCGGCACCCGGTGAGCGGGACGGTGGTACTGCGTGAGTACGAGCCGGGCAAATTCTTCAATGCGACCCTCGATAAGGCCAGCGCATTCAACGAGCGAGCATCGCTGGGAGTGCAGAGCCTGCACGGAGCCGTCCTGGTGCGACAGATCGCTGGACTGGTGGCCCGCCGCATCGTGACCGATCCCGAAGTGGGTGCCGCCGTGATCCAGGGCGAGCGCCTCGGCATGATCCGGTTCGGGTCGCGGGTGGACACCTTTCTCCCTCCTGGTGTCCGCGTGCTCGTGCGCACCGGAGACCGCACCGTGGCAGGCGTCACCCCGATCGCGGAGTGGCCATGAGCCGTGGGCCAAGGCGGCGACGCATGCGCCGTGCGGTGATCGTCGTGCCGAGCATCTTCACGCTCTCCAACCTGTTCTTCGGCATCTGGTCGATGGTGCTGGCGGCGCAGGGCGAGTTCTACCGTGCGAGCTGGTGGATCGTAATCGCTGGGGTGCTCGACCTGATGGATGGGCTGTCCGCCCGCGTCAGCAAGACCGGCACACAGTTCGGGGCCGAACTGGACTCGCTGACGGACCTCGTGAGCTTCGGGGTGGCGCCCGCGTTCCTGCTGTACTTCTTGCACTTCTCGACGTTGGGTCCCTTCGCGTGGATCTTCCTCTACGGATTCGTCGTCTGCGTCGCCCTGCGTCTGGCGCGGTACAATATCGAACCGTCGAGTGACACCCCGAAGACCGCGTTCACCGGCCTCCCGTCACCCGCAGCCGGGATGACGCTCGCAACCTACTATCCCTTTACGCAGACGGAGTTCTACCGCACGGCGATCGCAACGTGGCCCTGGAACCAGATTCTCGTGTTCACCGTCATCGCACTGAGTCTTGCGATGGTGAGCAACGTCCAGTACGCCCGCCTTCCCCGCATGGGCTTCCGAACAGTGCGGGGCGTGCTCGGCCTTGCCGTGAACCTGACGGTGCTCGGATTCGGGATCTGGTCCCGCGACATCTTCTTCTTCCCGCTCGGGATCACCTACCTGTCATACGGACTGATCCGAGCGGCCGTCGTCGGATTCATCGAGCGGGGGGATGAGAACGGGGAGCGCGGCGGTCTGGAGAGCCGAGTGCCGTTCGTGGTGCGGGCGCGCGAGCGGCGCCGACGCCGCCGGGCGCAATTGGGACGCGACGGAGATTCCAGTGAGGAAGGTCACTCCTAGGAGCATTGCCGCAAAGTATGCTATCTTATTGACGACGGAGACGTTGTGGCTTCCGACCCCCTTCGGAGGAGGAATCCCATGCACTGGCCGAGGTTGGCTCTCGCCGCTGCCACGGCAATGATCCTGACGGGATGCGGCGGGGACGACGACGCCCCGATCCCTGAAGAGCAGGCCCAGCAAACCGCAGCGAGCGACAGCGCGATGGCGGAGGAGACTCAAGTCGCCACCCCGCCGCGTGTTGCGGAGCCCGAGGTGACGCCCGCCCGCGGGCCCGTCACGGCGACCGCCGCAGTGGACGAGCCGTGGGTGCCAACGCACACGGGAACCGTCAACCCGGGCATGAGCCGGGCAGAAGTGGTGGGTGAGTGGGGCGAGCCCGTTGCGGAGCGGATGGCGGACGGCCGATTGTACTTGTTCTACCGGAACGGGTGCGAGGTGACCTGCGGGACGTTCGACGTGGTCTTCCTCGAAGACGGGCAGGTCGTCGATGCGATCGTGCGCGCCCGCGGCCACACGTATTCCGGGACCTCGTCGTCGCCGGCCGGGAGTGAGGGTGTGCCTACCCCTCCCGCCGGTCAGGCCCAGACGTAGGAGCCGAGACTCGATTCATGCCCGACAAGCCCAGCAAGAACGAAGACGAGTACTTCGCCAAGCAATCGGCGGATTTGATCAAGGTCCGTCAGGAAGCGGCGATCAGGGAACAGCATGAGGCGCAGCGACGTGTGCACTTCATGAAGTGTCCCAAGTGCGGCAACGACCTGCGCACAGAGGAGTACCACGGCATCGAGATCGACCGCTGCACAGAGTGCCACGGCATGTGGCTCGATGCCGGTGAGGCAGAGGACCTCCTGCGGCGTGAGGAT
>JBDHDN010000224.1:0-7093 GCA_039591485.1 Gemmatimonadota bacterium | reverse complement strand
AACGGGATCGCGTGCGTGACCGGGAAGCCGGTGAGTCAAGGTGGGATCCACGGGCGGACCGAGGCGACGGGCCGCGGTGTGTTCTTCGGCATCCGTGAGGCATGCGCAGTCGCTGAGGACATGAAGGCCATCGGCCTGGCCGCTGGCCTCGCCGGTAAGCGCGTGGTCGTGCAGGGGCTCGGCAACGTCGGCTATCACGCCGCCAAGTACTTGCAGGAGGGGGGGGCGGTCCTCGTTGGGCTCGCCGAGTACGAAGGAGCGATCTACGACGCCGGTGGCCTCGATGTCGAGAAGGTCGTGGCGCACCGCGCCGAAACCGGCACCATCCTCGGGTTTCCCGATGCGACGGACATCGCGGAGACAGCGAAGGCTTTGGAGCTCGAGTGCGACATTCTCGTCCCGGCTGCACTGGAGCGGCAGCTGACGGACGAGAACGCCGGGCGGATAGCCGCCAAGATCGTGGCGGAAGCGGCAAATGGGCCGACCACGGCCGAGGCTGACGAGATCCTCCGCGACCGCGGGATCATGGTCATTCCCGATATGTACCTCAACGCCGGTGGCGTGACCGTGTCCTACTTCGAATGGATCAAGAACATCTCGCACATCCGGTTCGGGCGAATGCAGCGCCGGTTCGACGCCGGCTCACACGCTCGCCTGTTGCATGCCATGGAGGAGCTCACCGGCAAGGAGTTCGGTGAAGGCGAGGTCGGTCGGCTCGCCCGCGGCGCCGGCGAACTGGACCTGGTGGACTCCGGTCTCGAAGAGACCATGGTGGTGTCCTACCGCGAGGTGCGAGAGACCTGGCGCCAGCGGGATGGCGACGTCGATCTGCGCTCGGCCGCCATGATGGTTGCGATTGACAAGATCGCCGCAGCGTACGAAGAGTTGGGAATCTTCCCCTGAGTCGGCCGGTGGGAGCAGCATGACGATTTCACACGGGCGACGACGCGTCGTCTTGCACTACCGACGGAGGCACGCATGCAGTGGCATCATCGTATCGGGGCCGCGCTCCCCGTCACGTGCGCACTTCTCGCAGCCGGGGTGGCCGTGAACGTCGAGGCCCAGCAGACGGTCAAGCCGGTTCTGCACGGCCGCCATTGGGTGGCGATCACCGGCAAGCCGCTCGGTGCCACCGCTGGCGCCATGATCTTCCAGCGCGGTGGGAACGCCGTCGACGCCGCGTGCGCAATGCTGGCCGCGACCGCCACGATGTGGGATGTCCTGAGCTGGGGTGGAGAAACGCAGGCACTCATCTATCATCCCGGCGAGCGGCGTGTCATCGGTATCAACGCCCTCGGCGTCGCCCCGACGGGCGCAACGGCGGAGTTCTTCCAGTCGAAGGACATGCGCTATCCGCCGCAGTACGGTCCGCTCGCCGCGGTGACCCCCGGCACGCCGGGAGGGCTCATCACCATGCTCGCCGAGTGGGGGACCATGAGCCTGGCCGACGTGCTCGCCCCCGCGATCGAGATGGCGGATGGGTATCCGATCGAGTCGCAGACCGCCAACTCCATCGAGCGACAGAAGGAACGCATCCGTGAGTGGAAGTACTCGCGCGAGGTGTATCTCACCCACCCGGGTGAGGAGCGGGAGGCCCCCCGTGCGGGGGAGCTCTTCCGACAGCCCGACCTCGCCGCCACGCTCCGCAAGCTCGTCGAGGCCGAGCGGGAGGCGCTCGCCGCTGGCAAGTCTCGCACGGAGGCGATCTACGCTGCCTACGATCGCTTCTACCGCGGCGACATCGCCGAAGAGCTGGTGCGCGGCGCCCGAGAGGAGGGGGCACTCATCACCATGGAGGACCTCGACCGCTGGCAGGTGCACGTCGAGGAACCGGTGATGACCACGTACAAGGGCGTCGACGTCTACAAGCTCACGCACTGGGTGCAGGGGCCGGTAATGCTCCAGGCGCTCAACATCCTCGAGCAGTTCGACCTGGCGGCGATGGGCTACAACAGCAGTCGCTACATCCACACGCTGTACCAGGCGATGAACCTGGCGTTTGCGGACCGCGACTTCTACTACGGCGACCCGTACTTTCCGCCGGAGGAGCCCATCGAGGGACTGCTCTCCAAGGCGTACGCGGCGCAGCGCGCCGCCCAGATCGATCACGAGCGGAACATGCGCGACGTGAAGCCGGGCGATCCCTATCCGTTCATGGGTGCGGAGAATCCGTATCTGGATCTGATCGCCGACTGGCCGCCGGCGCACGAAGCGGTCTCGGAGGAAGCCTCCCTCGAGAACTTCCATCTCGGCACGACGTCGATCCAGGCGGTTGACGCCGAGGGTTGGGTCGTGTCCGTGACGCCCAGTGGCGGTTGGGTACCGGCCGTGATTGCCGGCCGGACCGGAGTGGGACTCAGCCAGCGGATGCAGAGCTTCGTGACCGACCCGGCCGAGAATCCGTTCAACGTGGTCGAGCCCGGCAAGCGCCCCCGCGCGACCCTGACGCCCATGCTTGCCCTCAAGGATGGACGGCCCTACGTGTCGGCGGCAGTGCAGGGCGGGGACACCCAGGACCAGAACCTCCTGCAGTTCTTCCTCAACATGGTCGAGTTCGGGATGAACGTGCAGGAGGCGGTCGAGGCGCCGAACATCGTGAGCTACCAGCTGCACGACTCCTTCGGCGACCACGAGAAGCAGCCCGGTCGGCTCACGCTCAACGAGGCAGTCCCGCCGTGGGTGCGGAAGGAGCTGGACGACATGGGGTATCGGCTCGACTATCGACGACTGACATCCGGCCCGATCAACGCCGTGTATTTCGACTGGGAGCACGGCACCTTTTGGGGGGGATCGAGCAACTACGGGGAGGACTACGGGATCGCGTGGTAGCACGGAGCCGGGACTGCCGCAACGGCCCAAGCGCCCTTAGGTTGTAGTCACTTCGGGGCGGTAGCTCAGTTGGGAGAGCACCGGCTTTGCAAGCCGGGGGTCGTGGGTTCGAATCCCATCCGCTCCATGTTGGCAGATAACGACTTACGACGTTTCGTGGCTCGGGCGGTTCTCTCGGGGTAACCCAGAGGTAACCGCGAGGTGTCGTTTCCGGCGCTCGCCACGAAGCCGGCGACGGTTTCGAAGGTTGCCCACGTCGCCCACGGAAGGCCGTCTCGGGCCGTCGGAGGGCGAGCCCGCGCAGTCGCCTGCCTCGGCGTGCGCCAGCGACGAGCGTCACGCGGTGCGCGGGGGAGTGGCCGACGCCCCGAGTCGAGCCGCGCACGGCCCATGCCCGGCACCGCGTGCCGGCGGCCGTCGTCGCCTCACACTTCGCCACGGTGTCCCCCCCGGGGGGTAGCTTGAAGCCGTGCCGCTTGGCTTTTCAGTATCTCGAGCGCCGCGTCGTACTCGCCCCTCGTGAGCAATAGGCCGGCGCGCTCGGCGACACTCATTTGCGACTCGTCGGGCAACTCGCCCGCCGCGACGAGCCGGTGCCCCACGGCGAGCAACTTCGCGAGGAGCCGCTCGGCGGCGCCGCTATCCCGTTCCGGCGGGCGGTGCGCGGCCTCCAGCCGTTCCAGCCTCCGTCGTTTGTTGTGCATGCCGTGCCTCCATTTGCTTGAAGAACCCGGAGAGCCCCGCGCGGGCTCGTTCCGCCTCGGTTTTCCGGGTTACCGTTCTTCTCTTCCGTTCTCGTCCGTTCTCCGACGAGGGGGGAGGGAGGAAGGAAGGGATACTCCTAGCTCTCTCTATTCTCCCTCCCCCCTTCTCCATACTCTGTCCGCCGACACTCGGCGGAGTTAGGCGCACCGTATCGGCGGGGTTAACGTCAGCGGCCGGCTCCGTAACCGCGCCGCGCGGTGACGGGGTTAGCGCCTCGGTAGTCGCGCCGACGTTCGGCGGGGTTGCCGTCTCGGGTTGCGCTCGGCGAATGGTGCCCCGCACGCGCACGAGGTGCTCGTCGAGTCGGATGCGGGCGCGGAGAATGTCGTCGGCGTCGCTCGAGCGCGGTGCGCACCCCTCGGGGAGCGTGACGGCCCACGACACGCAGCGATGGCCGCGCCAATGGATGAGGAGGCCGGCCGCCTCGAGCCGTGCTCGCAGCGTGCCGATGCGGCGCTCCGACACGCCCAGATCCTCGGCCAGCCGCGCCGCCGTCGCGAAGCAACCATGCCGGCCGTCCTTCACGCGCCCGAGCTCGGTGATTCGGTGCAGCGCGTTCACTCGGAGGAGGAGCAACTTCTCCGACGGCCGCAACTCGGTCGCGCCGAGAAAGACGCGCTCGCCGGAGGAGTCGAGCGGGGGCGTGTTCATTTCGGTGGCCGTTCGAGGAGCGGGCGGAGCGCGCCGGATGACGTCTGGGCCGTGGGAGGGCCCGGCATCGTGCTGCACTTCGACGGAACGGTGTGGACGCGATTGGGATGGGAGCCCTAGCGTACGCGCAGTGCGAGTCCGATCGGCGGTAGCCGTGCGTCCCGATTCAGTCGCCGTTCGTCGCCCGCCATCGCGACTGCTAGCGGTGCTCAGTCACGTCACGCCACGTGACCCGCCGCTCGCCCTTGGGCGGACGACGCAGCCTGGGATCGGCTTAGGGATGAGCAGATCGTCGCCTGCTGAGCTCGGCGACGGCAATGGAGACCGTTGCGCCCGCCACCCCAGCGACGAAGTCCATGACGTCCCCGGTGCGAAACGCCAGACCCCCCTGTACCAGCTCGATCACACCGGCGTAGACGCTCGCCAGCAGAACGGCGGTTAGGGCGCGCCACCGACCGGCTGGGAGGTTCCACCAAGCGAGGACACCCAGTCCCCCGACGACCAGTAGATGCGCGAGCTTGTCGGTCTCGAGACCTTCGACCGTCGGTACGGGATTGGCAAGGGGAATGAGAAACAGTGCAGTTGACGCCACGACGCTGAGAGCCAACACCCAACGGCGATATCGTTGGAGTGTCACCGCCCGCCCCCCGTCAGATGCGTCATGCGAAGACGGCATCGCAGGGTTGGGCGGACCGTCTGGTGCCTTGCAGGCTCCCGCCTCCTACGGTGTACGGCACGCACTACTGGCGTGCGTGCTACAGGCCCAGCGCCAGTGCGAAGCCCAGACGTGCTTCCAGCTCGAACTGGATCCGCTTGAGGCCGATGTCGTTGAACTCGTACAGGAGACCACCCACCTCCAGGAACCACGCCCCGAGTCCACCGACGCGGTTCAGTCCGACCCCGAAACGCCCTGCCAATCTCGTCGAGCCGTCCTCGGCCGGGTCATCCCAGTCGGTCGCGACGGCACCACCGCCCACGTAAATATACGGCACGAACGCCGACGTCCCGGGCCACCCCACCTGGATGTCGGCCGCGGCCACGTACTGCGCGGCACCGGAGTCGGCAAGAGCAACGGTCGTGCCTCGGTAGCGGGTGCGGTGGTATGTCAACATGCCACGAAGGGCGACGCTGCGGTTCAGCTGGAGAGCGACCCCCCCACCGAATGAGAAGCCGGAGACCATGTCGTCGCCGGTGTCGGTGAGATTGATGAGGGGGGTGTGCCGGCCGCCATGGACCGACAACACGAGTGCCCGGCTCTGAGCCGACAGCGGGCGGGGAACGCCCGCTGCCAGCGCCAGCGCCGCGACGCCACACAGGCGCCGCCACGGGAGACGATCAGGACACCGCGGCAAACCGCTTCGCGACCTCGTCCCAGTGGACCACGTCCCACCAGGCCTCGATGTACTCCGGCCGGCGGTTCTGATACTTCAGGTAGTACGCGTGCTCCCAGACGTCCAGCCCGAGGATCGGCACCTTACCCTCCATGATCGGGCTGTCCTGGTTCGGCGTGCTCTCGACGGCGAGCGAACCGCCGGCGACCACGAGCCACGCCCAGCCACTGCCGAACCGGCCGGCAGCGGATGCGGAGAACTGCTGCTGAAAAGTGGCGAAGTCCCCGAACGCCTTGTCGATCGCGTCGGCGAGCGCACCGCCAGGTTCGCCACCGCCGTTCGGGGTCATGACCGACCAGAAGAGTGAGTGGTTGGCGTGTCCCCCGCCGTTGTTGCGCACGGCGGTTCGGATCGCGTCAGGCAGCGTCTGGATGCCTGCCAGCAGCTCCTCGACTGACTTTGCAGCGAGATCGGGGTGGCTATCGAGTGCGGCATTGAGCTTGCTCACGTAGCCCGCGTGGTGCTTGCCGTGATGGATCTCCATCGTGCGGGCATCGATGCTGGGCTCGAGGGCGTCGAACGCATAGGGGAGGTTCGGGAGTTGGTGCGCCATAACGTGCTATCCCTCCTATCCGGAATGGCTATCTTCCATAATCAAACGGCAGCTTGCCGTCCTCAATAGTAACAGGTGAGCGTCAGAGCGTTCGAGTCGCGGCTCGTCTTGTGGCGCGGTCGGGCGTCTCGTACGTTCTCGACGATGACGGAGGCAGTGTGACGGCATCAGGCGCGCCCGGTTCCCGGGAGCCGCTGTCCGAGCGTGCGCTTCGGCTAGTCGCCGAGGTGTCGGGATACATGGCCCGTGGCATGGGGCCGGACGACGTGGTCTCCGGCGTGGCGGGGGTCCTCAGTCGCGGTCTTGGCGGAAGCACGTGCCGCGTCTGGGTCCGGACCCCGAGTGCAGATGCCTTCCGCGCGATCGTCCCGCCGGGGCACGAGAGCCCGCCCCACGAGAGTACCAGATGCCGCTGCTGCACGAGGGGGAGCGACTCGGGCTCCTCGAAGCCAGGCTGCCCGGTGGCGAGGGCGACTCCGCACTCATTGATGTCCTCCGCATCACGGCGAACATCCTCGCGCCGCTCATCGCCTCCTTCGAGCTGTCGGAGGATCTCGCCTCCGAGATCGCCCAGCGGACGCGCGAGATCGAATCACAGCGGCGATTCACATCCAAGATCATCGACTCGCTGCCGGTGGGGCTGTACGTGGTCGACCGTGAATACCGGATCCAGGCGTGGAACCGGAAACGGGAGACCGGGGTGCAGGGCATCGACCGGGAGGAGGTGATCGGGCGGGACGTGTTCGACGTGCTGTACCGGCAGCCGCGTGGCCTGCTGAAGGCGGAGTTCGATCGGGCGCTGTCCCACGGTGAGATGACCCAGATGGACGTGGAGTCGAGCGCATCGGGCGAGCGTCGTCACTACCGCCTGACCAAGGTCCCGATGCGGCTCGACGACGACGAG
>JBDHDN010000223.1:0-8362 GCA_039591485.1 Gemmatimonadota bacterium | reverse complement strand
CTTCGATCTGGAGCACGCGGCCCGTCGCCCCCACGGCCTCGGCGAAAAGAGTATCGACATCGCGGTTCAGGTCGAGCCGCGGTCCGGGCATCGTGATCGTATCGGCTCCGACACCGAGAATGAAACGATCAGCTCCAGGAACCACTGTGGTGCCCCCGACGGTAGCCAGCGGTGTCGCGACCCGGAGCTCGAGCGTGTCGCCCGGGTGCATGGTCGGGCATCCGCTCGGCCCCCAGTAGACCCCGGGGGACTCCGGCGGTCCGTCGCCCGGGTGCTCGACGAACTGCACCGTGCCGCAGGGATCACTCATGGCACTGCGATTGCGCACCGTGACCGAGGCACCAGTGATCGGGAGTTGCGGCGTATCGCCGGGTATGACGACGGATCCTGAATCGATTTGTGTCGCACCCGTGAGCGTCTGCTCGACGAGCACCCACTGTCGTGGGAGATCCGGACGCATCACCGCCTGGACCACCACGATCGGCTCCCCAGCGGGGATCGTCACCTCACCGAACTCGCAGGCCGCGGCGAGGACGGCCGCAGGCGCCAGGACCACACGTCGGACGCGGCTCAAAATGCGAACTCCAACCCGACGCTCGGCAACAGCGGAAGCTGCGAGATCGCGCTGCGCGTCGCCGGCGCCGTGGTGTAATCGTAGAAGTAGATGAACACGTTCCGACGGTTGAGCATGTTGGCGACCTGAACGTAGGGACGCAGCACCCCACCCCATTTCCGCACTTCCCACCGCAGGCTTACGTCGAAGCGGCCGTAGTAGGGAAGCCGCGCGCTGTTGAGATCGTCGCTCGCGATGGGTTCGCGATCGAAGTTGTCCCAGCTGTGCGTGGCCGCCCGGTAGGTGCGATGGTCCCACTCGCCGACGAACGGCGTGTACGGCAGAGGAGAGCCGTATCCGAGACGCGCCGCCAGCTCGCTGCCGAACGGCCCCGGGGCCTGGACGACGACGTTCACCGTGTGACGCCGGTCGTGCACGGCCGGATAGTCACCCGCCTCACTCCACCGTGTCGCCCGGCTGAGACCGTACGCAATCCACCCAGTCACGCGTCGTCACGCGTCCCCAGTGGCGCCGCACGAGCACGTCCACCCCCCAGGCATCCCCGCTGACCGGGATGACCTCGTCGCCCTGCACCGCCGGATCATCATTCAGATTGGCGTCGATGATATCGGCGAAGGTCTTGCGCCACGCCTCGATCGTGAGAGACTCACCAGCCCCAAACCACCACTCGACGCCGGTCACGAGATGATCCGCACGACCCACCGGGATAGCGGAATCGGCACCGATCCAGAAGTCGAAGATGTTCCACGGCAGGTTCTGATCGCGCAGCGAGTGAATGGCCTGGTGATAGCGTCCGGCCGATCCCGTAAGCGCGACCGCCGGGCTGAGGAACACCTTTGCACCGATCCGCGGCGCCACGGTGACGATGTCGGGACCCTGCACGGCCTCCACGCGCGCCCCGGGCCTCAGGAGGAGCCACGATGCCGGTCGCCACTGGTCCTCGGCGAACGCCGACCACACCCGCGGCGCGTACCGGGTCCTCAAGAATGACGAGCCGAAGCTCTCGGAGCCCGCATCGTAGCGCATGTGATAGTCGTCCACCGCGACCCCCAGGCGGATCTCATGCGCCCGGGGCGCGCGGTGTTCTCCGCTTCCACAACGCGGGGCTCGAGTCCGAACCGGGCCGAGAACCCCGTGACGCCGCCATCGAGCGTGAGCCGGTGCCTGCTGCCGAGCGGCCGGTCGTACCGTACACCCACCACCTGGTTTCCCCAGCTGCCCACGAGCCGGATCTCATCCTGTCCCGGTTCGGCCTCGCGCCACAGCCAGTCGAGCACGTCGCGGCCGACATAGCCCGTGACGGAGAGCATCCCCCGACCCAGACGCAGACTGCCCTTCCCGACGGCATCCCAGAAGTGGTACGGAAAGACCTCACTCGTGAGGGCGCCGGCGAGCACGTCCGCGTAGGTGCGCCGCGCACTCACGAGCCACGAGGCACGCGAGCCTGCGGGCCCCTCAAGCAGGAGGCGGCTCGCGAGCAAGGACACCTGCCCACGCACGCCGACCCGATCACGGCGGCCGGGACGTACCGCCACGTCGAGCACGCTGCTGAGCCGACCTCCGTATTCCGCCGGGAACGCCCCCGTGATGAAGTCGACCTCGTCGACGGCGTCGGTGTCGAAGGTGCTGAAGAGCCCGCCCAAGTGTGACGGGTTGAAGATCGTCGTGCCGTCGAGCAGGGTGAGGTTCTGATCGGGCTCGCCGCCCCGCACGTTGAAGCCAACTGTGTAGTCGTTGAGCGCCACCGTACCGGGAAGAAGCTGGACGGTCCGGATCACGTCCGATTCGAGGGGGGCCGGGAGGCGGGCGATGGTCTCGCGATCGACCGTCACGATGCTCGCCTGGGTCGATTGCTCGAACCGGATCCGCGCGGCCGGCCGGGCATCCGCGGTGATCGCGGGGAGGGAGATGGGCGCCAGCTCCAGGTAGATCGTCGCGTCGTCCCGATCCGCCGCGAGTACGATCGAGTCAGTGACAACGCCGATGCGGGAGAATGCGAGGACGCTCGGACGGCGGGGGACGTCGGCCAGCAAGAACCTCCCGGCTGCGTCCGTTACGGCAGTGGATCCCGTCGCGCGCGCGATCACGATGACGCCCTCGAGCGGCGTGCTGTCGCGCTCGGCGCGCACCGAGCCGGTCACGTCGCGCCCGCCCTGAGCGCGCGCGATCGCCGGCATCGCCGTCGCGGAGAGTGCCGCAAGGAGTGTGACCAGCCGTCGTGGCCGCATCAGCCCACCCGGTTGGGACGTGCCGAAAGGTAGAGCAACGACAGCGCGGACGCCGTAGCCGCCCGAGGGCATTTTCGATACCCCGGGACTAAGTTTCAGGTTCGACAGTCGACGGGAGATCCCATGTCGTATCGCATGGTAGTCTGGACCGGCACCCTCGTGCTCGGCGCGGCGTGCGCGGGGGGGGGAGCATCGTCGGGTGAGGCGGGTGCCGGCGGCGCTCCCACCCCAGGGGATGCCGCGGTGCTCGTCAGCAATCCCAACCCCTACGAGGCCCACATCGCGATCTACCACCGCTCCAGGCGCTATCGGGTAGGGATCGTCGAGCCGCGGACCACCCGGGCCCTGGGCTTCCGGGTGCCCGACAGCGAGTTCCAGTTCATCCTCGACATTGGCGATCCTGGCCGGCTCCCGGTCGATGCGGCTACCGGGCGCGTGCCGTGCTGGCTGACCGATCGTCAGACCGTGCAGGCAGGGGATACGCTGTCACTGGAGATCCCTGGAGGGATCGAGGGTCGGGTCGGTCCGGACCTCTGCCCGCGAGGACGCTGAGAAGAGGCGGTCGGCCGCACCGACATGAGCGACGAAGCAGCACGTTGATGCGCACGATCACGTTGTCTGTCGGTGGTCGGCGGTGCCCGGTGCAGAGCTCCTGCCGTCGGAGGATGGCACCGCTCGCTCTGCTGCCGCTTCTGGCCGCCGTATCGTGTACCCAAACCGACGTGCACTTCGACGTGAATCCCTACCGCACCTACGGCATCGACGCCAGCAACGTGTTCCTCTACTACCAGGACCGTCCCACCGCCGAGGCGTTCTACACCGACGTGCTCGGCCTGCACCCGGTCGCCGACTACGGCTTCGCCACGATACTGCAGATCGCCGAAACGTCGTACCTGACGCTCGTCGATGCATCCGCGGGAATGCACGACATCGATGAGCCGAAGACCGTGGCCTTGGCCCTTCTCACCGATCAACTGGACGCGTGGTACGGGTATCTCGTGGATCGGGCGGTGCCGATGCTGCACGACTACAACCCGGTGGATGGACAACCGCATCACGGCTTCGTGATCGTCGATCCGGAGGGCTACTACCTGGAATTCGAGCGATTCAATCCACACGCCGAGAACCGGGATTTGCTCCCGCTGCTCGATTCCGTCGCCACCATACCCGCGCATCCCGCGGCAGCGGATGCAGCGGCGCGTGGGTTCAAGGGAACCGTGCTGTGGCTGTACTACGACGACCTCGCGGCCGCACAGCGCTTCTACGAAGACGAGATCGGGCTCACCCTGGTGGTCGATCAGGGCTGGGCGAAGATCTACCTGACCTCGACGTCAGGCTTCCTTGGCCTCGTGGACGGCGCACGCGGCATGCACGACGCAACCGAACGGCAGGCCGTCACCGTCTCGTTCCTCACCGACGGGCTCGAGGGATGGCTCCGGTACGCTCGTGGCCACCAGGGAATCGCGCTGCGCTCCGATTCGATCGATGCTCGCGACCCGCGGTATCGCGCGTTCGTGGCGTACGACCCGCAGGGGTACTTTCTCGAGTTCGACACGTTCCTCGAGCATCCGGACAACGCGGTACTCGCGGAGCGGCTGGGACGCTGAGTTCGCGACGCAGGACAGCCTCCCTTACGGTTCCTCGCTCCACACATTGTTCGCCCGAACGACATCGGGATAGACACCGCGTGGATCGATCTCGACCGCCGTCACTAGCCGGTCGCCGGGCAGCCGGTACACGAAATCGGGGCCGAGCTTCCACATCTCGACCGGCAGCTTGACCGACTGCACGGCACCGTCGGCAAATGTGATCGCAAGCTCGACTGGCATCAGCATCGCGCCGCGGTTCCCGAGATGGATCTCACTCTCCGTCTCCGCATCGCCCTGCGTCACCGATTCCACCGCCTGATCCAGCCGGGCCGTCGTGTAGATCCAGCCGCGCCAGAACCAGTCGAGGCTGCGTCCGGTGGCGTCCTCCATGAAGCGGAAGAAGTCCGCCGGTGCGGGGTGCTTGAACGCCCAGGCGTGCGTGTACTCGGCGAGTGCCCGATCGAACCGCTCGGGGCCCACGACCTCGGTCCGCAGCACGTGGAGCATCAACGCCGGCTTGAAGTACGCCGCCCAGTACAGGTCGTGTTGCTCGTCGGGCGGTAGCGCCATCGGTTGCTCCTCGCCCGCGATGGCGTGGATCGGGTACAGGTGCAGCGGCTGCACGTCGATCGTGTCGCCATAGACGGTCCCGGCGAAGTACTCCTCGACCGATGCGATGTCGATGAACGTGTTGAACCCCTCGTCCATCCAGGGGTGAAGCCGCTCGTTCGAGTTCACGATCATCGGGTACCACTCGTGCCCGAACTCGTGCGTGAGCACCCAGTACAGCTCCTCGCGGGACGCGCTCGTCGGCACGAACGTGAGCATCGGATACTCCATCCCACCGTTCGGGCCCTCGATGGTGGTGGCGTGGGGCCAGGGATACGGGTAGAGCCGCTCGGAGAAGTGCTTGATGCTGACCCACGACATCCGGTTGGCCTCTTCCCACAACTCGGCCTCCGGACGGTAGAAGGTCTGGATCAGGACACCGTCCCAACTGCTCGCGTCCCAGCGGAAGTCGGGAGCCATCGCGAAGGCGAAGTCGCGCACGTTCTCCGCCGTGAAGCGCCAGGTCGTCCGACTCGCGGCGGTCGCGCGACGGCCGGCGAGCGCCTCCTCGCGCGTGATGATCGCCACGGCATCGCCCGATCCGGCAGCCTGCGCAAGCCGAGCGCGCTGTGCAGCCGTGAGCACGCTCTCCGGGTTGTCCAAGGTGCCCGTCGCCGCCACCACGAAGTTGTCCGGCACGGTGAGCGCCACGCGGAAGTCACCGAACTCCTGGTAGAACTCCCCCGCCCCGAGGAACGGCTCGATGTTCCACCCGCTCACGTCGTCGAACACGGCGAGGCGCGGGTACCACTGCGCCACTTGATACAGGGTGCCCTCACGGTCCATCCGGCCGTACCCGTACTCCGGGATCGTCCAGCGCCATGCTATCTCGAAATCGAACGTCCCGCCGGACGGCAGCGGGTGCGGCAGCTCCAGCCGGGCCACCGTTCCGTACACCTCGTGCGCAAGATCCCGCACGCCGGCGCGCACGTGATCGAGCGTCATGCCGCTTCCGCCCGTGCACGAGAAATCGAAGGCGCTCTCGCCGAACTCGAGCGCCGGCACGTTCAACACCGCATTCTCGCTCCCGGGATCGCACAGGTTCGCATCGAGCTTGAGCCAGACGAACGTGAGCGCGTGCGGCGAGTTGTTGTGGTATCGAACGGTCCCGACTCCCGTGAGCACATGGGTGTCGGTATCGACCTCCGCCGCGATCGCGTAGTCCACCTGCTGTTGCCAGTAATCAGGCCCCGGCCGGCCGGCACCGGTGCGCAGGCTGGTGGGTGCCGGCAGGTCGAGCGGCGCGAAGGGCGAGGCGTCGGTCCAGCCCTGCCCCTGTGCAGCTGCAGGAAGCAGACCGATCACGATCACGATCACCAACGGGAGTAGCAGCGCGCTCGGGGCGGCGCGCGAGAACGAACGCAACATCGAGACCTCTTTGGCAGCAGGTGGTGCCGAACAGCCGGGTACCCGCCACACAGAATACGGCCGCATCGCATGGTGCGCGAGGCGGCCGTATCGTGAGGCCGGACGACACACCGTGCCGCCCGTTCTTGCGGCTTGGTGTCTAACGCGTGCGCGCGCGACCCCGGCGGGCCCGAAGCGACGGCCCCTGCGGGCGTGCCGGCTCAGTCTGCCGCTCGATCGGCTGGATCGGTGCCACGCTCGGCTCGAAGCCGGCGACCACATCGCGCCGGAATGTCCGGCCGATCAGTTTCTCGACGTCTCGCATCAAGAACCACTCGTGCGGCGACATGAGCGTGATCGCCACGCCGCGCTGGCCCGCACGCGCCGTCCGGCCGACCCGATGGACGTACACCTCCGCGTCCTCCGGCACGTCGTAGTTCACGACCAGGGCGATGTCGTCCACGTCGATACCGCGCGCGGCCACGTCAGTGGCGACGAGCGTGCGCACCTCGCCGCGGCGGAACCGGTCCATGGCGCGGTTGCGCAGACTCTGGGTCATACCCCCGTGTAACGCGGCAGCATTCGTCCCGTCGCGCCTGAGTTGACGTGCGAGCCGGTCGGCCCCGTGCTTGGTGCGCGTGAACACTAGGGTGCGCCCGTCCTCCGGCGTTTCCGACAACAGGCGCGCCAGCACACCTCGCTTGTCCGCCCAATCGACGGCGATCAGCATATGCTCCACGCCCTCACAGGTCTCTGCACGGCGGCCGATCTCCACTGCGGCGGGATCCCGCAGCGCCCGGCGCGCGAGCCGGTCCACGTCTGACGAGATGGTCGCGGAGAACAGCATGGTCTGGCGCTTGGCCGGCAGCGCGTCCAGGATCCGATTCACGTCCGGGGCGAAGCCCATGTCGAGCATGCGATCGGCCTCGTCGAGCACGAGCACCTCGAGCCGCGACGCATCGACGTGCCCCCGACCCATGTGGTCGAGCAGCCGCCCCGGTGTCGCCACGACGATGTCAGTGCCGCGCCGCAGTGCCGTGGTCTGCGGATCCATGCGGACCCCGCCGTAGATCGCTGTCGTGCTGAGGCCCGTGTGGCGGCCGTAGTCGCGGGAGGCCATGACCACCTGCTCGGCCAACTCGCGAGTCGGGACCAGCACAAGGGCGCGCAGGATGCCCCGCTTGCCGGTCGCAAGCCGCTGGAGAATCGGCAGCATGAAGGCCGCCGTCTTGCCGGTGCCGGTCTGGGCGGACCCGACGACGTCTCGGCCCTCCAAGCCAACCGGGATGGCCTCGAGCTGGACCGGCGTTGGTGCCGTGTAGCCCTGCTCTTCGACCGCTTTCAGAAGTTCGGGCGCAAGGCCCAAGTTGTTGAAGGACATACGGGTACTGAACACTCCTCGTGTTGCGTGTTTGCGCGCACGACCCGACGACACCGTTGTCACCGGATGGGGCGTGCCTCATTGTCTGAACCTGAGGAGTGAAAAGCGGCGAGAAGCCGGTCCCATTCCTGAGCGGGGACCATTCTACTGCGGAGAAGATACCAGCTCGCGGTTCGTGCTGCCTAAAGAAGGTAATCGCTCGACATTCCCTTGCCAATGGTCGTCTACGAGCCTCATAGCATGAGATCTTGCCACCCCCTCGGCTTGAACCCTACCTTGGGAGAGCGGCGAGACGGTTCTCCGTGACCGGACGTGCGCACTGGCCGGCGTCGGCAGGCGACTACTCCCCCAGCGCCGCCCGGCCGGAGGGGATCGAAGGGTCGTGACGGACGCGCTGTACCTCACCCTGCTGGGGCGCTGTTCCCTCGATCGGCGGGCACTCGAGGGGGAGGCTGAGCATGTGCTCGGCCCCGGCAAGCCCCTCTCGCTTTTGGCCTATCTCAGCTCCACCCCCAGCCGCAGCGCGAGTCGGGATCACCTGCTCGGGCTCCTCTGGGCCACCCACGGCCACAAGGTCGGAGACCACGCACTCCGACAGGCCGTTTGGTACCTGCGCCAGAGGATCGGCAGCGAT
>JBDHDN010000222.1:0-6731 GCA_039591485.1 Gemmatimonadota bacterium | reverse complement strand
CGAGTGCCGCCACAGGAGACGCGCCCAGGGCCACGTCTCGCTCGACGTTGCGCCGGAACGCGATGTAGTCGGCGTCCTCCGCTGCCGTCGCGAGGGTGAGCACGGCCGACACGGCCGTGTCGACCGGGACTCCCACTGCCACGAGGTCGGCGAGGACGGAGGCAGCGACCGTCAGTGACTGGGCTGGCCGTGAACGTCTGAGTTCCGCCAAGGCATCCGGATCAGCGCCGGCGCGCAGTGCGCTTGCACCGGCGATCAATTCGTCGGCGGCCGAGGCATCGCCCAGTACTGCGCGTGCCGTCTCGAGCTCCCCGGTGAGCCGGCGCACCGCAGCAACGATCCGATCGCCCGCCGCACCCTTGGTCGCGCCCTCGAGGGCGCGATCCACGAGCGGCTCGGTCGGCAACCCCCGCGCCCGAGCGGAGTCGAGCAGCAGGTCGATCGTCTGCCGCGCGGGCTCAGGAATGCGACCTCGGAGGCGAGGCTCCTGCGCGTGCGTCGATGCCGAGCCAACTGTCACCGCTCCGACGAGGGTGATCGTGCACCGAATGATCCGTCGCATACTCATGTCGCTCCTACGGTGACGACGGAGTTCGGCGGGCCGAAGTCGTCGTCCAGGCTGCGTGGCGCGGATGGATCGGTCAGCCAGCGCGTGCCGTCGATCAGGAACGCGTAGCGATACCGCCCGGCCTCGAGCGGCACCGTCACAGCCCAGACGCCGTCTCCGGCGGTTGGTCGCATGGGTGTGGCGGTGCGGCTCCAATCGTTGAAGTCTCCCACGAGAACGACGGAGGTGGCACCCGGCACCACGATCACGAACTGTACGGCCTCGGCGCCGGAAGCCGCCATGGTGCCGATCGCTGACGGCGGTTCGGTACCCGGCGGCGCGAGCCACGTGCGGCCCACCAGCACGCCCAGGGCCACAGCCGCGGCGAGCGCGAGGCCTCCCAGGGGGCTCGTGAGGGCGAGCTGCCCGCCAAACGGTCGACGCAGGAGGCCCAGCCAGCCGGGGCGGCCCGGTGCGGGGCCACGCTCGATCTCGGCCATCACTCGCCGATCGAGCGCCGGATCCAGCCGCACGGGCTCGCGGAGGATCTCCACTGCCTGTGCGAGCCAATCGTCGTGCTCAGACACGCTCTACCTCCGTGAGCAGCCGGCGCAGTTCCTCGCGGGCCCGCATCACGCGCATCTTGAGTGCGGGTACGCTCGCGCCGGTCACCTCGACCATCTCCTCGTAGCTCAGTTCCTCGACATGCTTGAGGAGGAACGCTTCGCGATGCGCGGGCGTGATCTGCCGCAGGGCCCACGCGAGCGTCTCCCTCCACGCATGTCGCTCCGCTGTATCACCGACGGCCGCGCGCGCCAGGATGTCCTCGTTGTGGACCACCCTGTGCTGGCGCCGCGCCCGCTGCGCTCCGAGCGTCCGACAGCGGTTCACCATGATGGCGAACAGCCACGCCCCGAAACGCTCGGGCTCAGTGCACCGGTGAAGTGACCGGTATCCCCGGACGAAGGCATCCTGCACCGCCTCCTCGGCATCTGCCTCGTTACCCAACATCCGCATCGCATAGCGTCCCAGCCGGTCGCGGTACCGGGCGACGAGCTCCCCGTATGCTCCGCTGTCGCCGGCCAGCACTTGCCGGACCAGTGCTGCGTCGCTCTGCCGGTTCACGCCCTCAATACCTCGCGAGCCGCCCGGGCGTCACACCGTGGGGTGACTGGGCCGGCCCGTGACGTGAGCGTCTGGGCTCGGGTATCGACGGTGGATCGGCGAAGGAGTCATCGATGCACGTCCCGGTGAGGTGTGTGCTGACGCTCGGCGCGGTAGCCCTGCTCGCCTGCTACCAAGACGACGTCGCTGCGCCGCGCGAGACCGGCGTGGCGTCCCTTCTGCTCACGGATGCCGGCTTCCCGTTCGAGCTCGTGGACCGGGTTGAAGTCTATGTCTCGGAGATTGCGGCGTCCACCGACGCCGACACGTCCGACGTCCAGGAGTGGGTGCCGATCACCCGTCCAAAGCGGGCCTTCGATCTGCTCAGGCTGCAGCAGGGCAAGACCGCGTTCGCCGGTCAGGGCGACCTCCCGGTGGGTCCGTACCGCATGGTGCGGATCTCGCTCGTCGGTGACTCGTCGCACGTCATCATGCACGACGGCCGCGAGGCAGCCGTCCGCTGGCCGGTGGCGGGGGAGTTCTCACTGCATGCGTGGGTGCAGGAGCCGATCATGGTCGCGGACACGGGCGCGGAGATCGTGATCGACATCGACGTCGGTCGCAGCTTCGTGAGCGCGCCCGGCGATCCGGTACACGACTTCGTGTTCCTGGCGCATCTCCGCGCCGTGAACAGCGCGGCAACCGGAACGCTGTCGGGGTCGGTGACCGGCGACGCCGACGGGGACGGCACCGCCGAGCCGCTTGCCTATGCCGGCGTGAGCGTGATCAAGGGCGACGCCGTCACGCTGGCATCGTGGTTCGTGGTCGCAACCGGTCACACCACTGCCGAGGGTGCATACCAGATCGGCTTCCTGCTCCCCGGCACGTATCTCGTTCAGGTCGATCCGCCCAGTTCAGCCGCGCTCGCATCCGAGACGTGGCCGGCAGTGACAATCGAGCGCGGTCAGGTCACGACGTGGTCCACGATCCTCATGACCACCGGTCCCGCCGAATGGACGATCGCAGGCGAGCCGAGAACGGCGACCGCCAGCTGGCGCTGATCACCTCCACCCCTCGGAGCCACCATGCGTCATCACACGTTGGTCGCGACCTGCTGCCTCAGGGTTGCCACCGGGCTGCTCCTGCCGGGCGCTCTCGGGGCTCAGCTGATCTCGCTCAAGACCGTGCCCGTCGCTGCGGGAGACCAGTTTCTGTTGTTCCCCTACGCGAAGATGGGGATGGGCGGCACGGTCATCGCAATCGACGACACGTTGCACGATCCGTTCGTCAACCCTGCTGCCGGGTCGCGCCTCTCGGGTGCGCAACTCTTCGCTGCACCCACGTTCTACAGCATCGCCAACGAGGCGGGCAACGGACGCTCGCTCCCGGTCGGGGCGCTGTTTCGCTCATCCGCGTGGTTTGGCGGTGTCTCCGCGGCCCTGCAGCAGCTCGAAGCTGGCGAAGAGTTCTTTGCCGTGCCGTGGTTCGAGGTGCGGACGCTCGACGACGTCGCGCCACTTCCGCCGAACGCACTGTCGCGACGGTCGGCGACGAACATGTATGCCACCGTCCTCGGGGGCACGGTGCTGCCGGGGCGGGTGGCGATCGGAGCGAGCGTCTCGCTCGCCGATCTGGATGCCATCGACGGCGTCGAGCACCTGTATGCCATGAGCTCCGACATCCGGCAGTCCGGTTACGCCGAGGACTTCCGGCTGGGGCTGGTCAAGACGTTCGCCGTGGATCAGACGATCGAGGCCGTGGTGCTGCACAGCCGGTTCGACATGCAGCACGACGTCGCCTATGTCGACTGGGTGCTCGTCGACTCGACGACCTGGCAGTGGGAGCAGCAGACGCGGGTCGAGACGAATCTCGACAAGACCCGCACCTGGGGTGCGCACCTCGAATACCGGCAGCCCATCGGATCGCGCGGGTGGCGAGCGGGAGGGATACTGACGTTCAACCGGAAGGACCACCCGAAGATCCCGAACTACGAGTTGGTGAACATTCCCAGGGATCCAGGGCACAGTACGGCCTTCGACATCGGCGTCGGCATTGCGCGAACCGCGGGATCCGCGACCTTCGCCCTCGATCTGATCTACGAGCCGGCGTCCAGCGAAACGTGGGCGGGGGCCGCGGCCGATACCGTCAGCGTGTCGGGGAAGGTGATCCGCAAAGGGGAGAAGACGATCGAGAACTCGTTCTCATTCTCGAATGCCGTGGTGAGTGCCGGAGCGGCGCAGCGGATCGGACCCGTCGAGGTCCAGGCGGGCGTCCAGGTTCGCGCCTACGACTATCACCTCGATCAGTGGGACAATCTGGCAGAGACCTCGCGACGGCAGGACGAGGACTGGATGGAGTGGATGCCGACGTGGGGCCTCCGTGTGCTCCTGCGAGACGTCGAGGTACGGTACATGGGGCGTGTCACGACCGGAACGGGTCGGCCGGGAGTTGCTTGGGCTCCGGCCGTGGCGAAGCGGGCCATGGATGCGGGCCTGGCAAACGATATAGTGGTAGCGCCGTCCGGGCCGCTGACCTTGCAGGACGCGACCGTGCTGACCCACCAGGTATCGGTCTCCATCCCCATCCGGTAGGTCGCAGCGGCCTGTGCGGGTCGTGCACGCCGACGGCGGTCGACGTCGCTCGTGCGACGACGGGTGTCCCGAAGAGACGGTGGCGTCCGCATTAGGGGACAGAGGCCGCGGCCCACGGTCTCGCCGACTGGATTGCAAGTTGTTGCCACACGGCCGGTTAGGTTTGAGCCTGGTGTGGTACCCATTTTGCTTCTGAGCGGGCGTGGTGTCACACCTCACGCACGCGAAGTCTTGGGGGAGGCAACGATGACCGTGGCTGTGAGCAAACTCCGACCGACCCGCTTCGTCGATACGACGCAGCCCCATGCGGCGGCGGCGCTCCGGGCCGCTGTCTGGCGCCGGCCGCGGGCGTCCCAAAACCGCCCCGCCGACCTGGCGCGGCGTCGCTGGGCGACCGCCTGGCTGCGATTGGTCGCCTCACCCCGAGGCGCTGCGGTAGCGGTGACGACCGCGCTCCTGGTGCTCATCGCTGCCGGCTGTAGTTCCAAGCATGTGCTCGTGCCACCTCGGATGGACTTGGTCGAATACTATCGACTGGGGTTGGTGACCTTCACCATCGAGAACGCGAAGGGCGATCAGCTCAACCGTCTCGCCACCGAGCGCTTCATGACCGACGTGCTCGGGGGTCAGCCGGGTATCGAGATCCTCGAGTTGGGTGTCGCGGGCGCGGTGCTCGATGAGATCGGCGAATCGCAGCTCGGCCCGCGGGCCGCGCGCGCCATCGGTGAGGCACATGAGGTCCCGGCCGTGTTCTTCGGTCACATCACGGTCTCGGACGTGAAACCCCGCGGTGTGCTGTCCGGCATCTCGCTGCCACACGTGGAGGCGACGGTGTCCGTCGACCTTACCGTGCGCCTCGTGTCGGCCGAGTCGGGCGGTACCCTGTGGAGCAGCCGGGCCCGTGCCGAAGAGACTGTGGGGCAGCTGAGTCTCACAGGTGGCGACGTCTACTTCTCGGCCGAGGATCCCGAGGACGCCTACGGCCGGCTCGTCGATGTTCTCGTGCACGAGGTCACGCGGGACCTCAGACCCTCCTGGGTCAAACAATAGACACGCCCCACTCGCCCTCGTCGCAACCAGCGCGGCCCCGGAATCCGATCACGGTGGCCGTAAGCGGGGGGAACAGCGCGACATCGACGCTCGCGTGGGCGCTGAGCCGCCTCCTCAGGGGTGCTGCACGGGCCGTAGGTCGAGGTCGTGGAAGTCGAAGCTGAAATCCGTCGCCGGAGATACGGCCTCCATCCGCACGCGCTCGATCCGGCCCTCGGGGCCGAGCATGAACGTCACGAACGCGTCGGCACGGAGCTCTCGGTCGCGCCACCGCGCAACGAACGTGTCGTATTGCCAGTGGTGCAGGTCACCGATCAACGTGGGGGTCTGTCGGAAATCGATGACCAGCCCATCGCCCTCGAGCAGGATGGCGACGTCGCCGTACCACCGATCGGTGTAGTCTCCCGCTTAGCGCTCGAGCGGGAGTGACGGTCGTGAGGTCGTGTCCCGCTCGGCTGCCGTGTCCTGTTCGGCTGTCGCGATCCGCTGGGCGAATCGTCCCATCACCTGTCGGTACGCCGCGAGCCAGTCGTGTGTCGGAGCGCCCAGATAGAAGTCGAGGACATGATAGGTGATGGCCTCAAAGGCGGCGCCGGACTCCTGATTGGTGAGCACGGAGACGCCGAGGCGGAGCTCGGGGATCATCGCCACCTTGGACACGTAGCCGGGCAACCCGCCGGTGTGCGAGACGAGCTTCCGCCCGCGATAGTCGTTGACGCGGAAGCCGAGTGCATACCCGTTGAAGTGCGTCTGCAGCGGTATCAGTTCCGGCGGCGGCGTACCGATCGGCATCGGGGTCACGAGAGACCAGAGCTCACGAGTCGTCGCGGGCCGGAACAGGCGGTGGTCCCCGACACGGCCCGAATCGGCCTGCACGATCATCCAGCGGGCCATGTCGTCAGCGCACGCGTTGATGCCGCCGGCGGGATTCGTGTTGTCGCTGAGGAACGGGGCAATCGGCCTGACCGTGCCGTCCACCCTGGCGTGCGTCGCGGCAACGTTGCCGCCCGTGCCGGCCGCCGAGTGGAGGACGTTGCTGCAGGTCATCCCGATCGCGTCGAGGATGCGTTCCGAGACGAACTGCTCCCAGGTTGCGCCGCTCACCGCTTCGATCACCTCACCCGCGATGAGATAGAGCACGTTGTCGTACGCATACGCGCTGCGGAAGCTCGTCGCGATCGGGAGGTAGCGGAGCCGGCGGGCGATCTCGCGACGGTCGTACGTCGAGGCCGGACACCATAGCAGGTCACCCGCTCCCAGACCGAGCCCGCTCCGATGCACCAGGAGATCGCGCACGGTCAGTTCACTCGTCACGTACGGGTCGGACATCCGGAACCAGGATGGATATTCGATGACGGGTGCGTCCCACGCCAGCCTGCCCTCTTCGACCAGCATGCCCAACGCAGTAGCGGTGAAAGCCTTCGTGTTCGATGCGATCC
>JBDHDN010000221.1:0-6767 GCA_039591485.1 Gemmatimonadota bacterium | reverse complement strand
TGCCAGCGCAAAGGCGCCGACGAGGCGGATCATGCGGCGACCGGCGACCATCATATCGCGGCTGGCGATGCCGGCGCGATCACGCTCCACATCTCGCGCCACAGCTTCCACGAGCCGTCGTCCTGCCGCCGCAGCACGACGAGCCAGTCGCCGGTCCGGTGCACGGGCTCGCCGCCGTTCGTCGGGGTGATGGTATTGGCGTAGTACGCTCGCAATACGCCGATATCGCCGGACACGACGACGTCGAGGACGTCGGTCGTGAAGTCGAAGGTGCCCTGCGCGAACGTGGCCTCGTACAGGGCGGCGAGCTCGCTCACCGAGAGTGAAGGCGCGTCCGACGGTGAGGAGAGCGCGTCGTCCGCGTAGAGCGCCAGGAGGCGCTCGAGGCTGCCCTCGTTGACGGCGGCGGTGACCTCGGCGAGCCACGCCGTCACGGAATCGACGGCTGGGCCGGTGGTGACGGCCCGCTGCTCGACAGGGGCTTGTGTACACGCGGCCGCGACGAGCACGATGGTTGGGAACAGCAGGCGGCGCATGGCGCACTCCGGTGGAGAGGAACACCGCTAAGCTACGGCGCGACGGAGATGAGCAATAGGCAAGGGATTGTCAGGTTTGGGTGGACGTCCTGTGCCGTATCCGTCCATCCACCTATCCACCCATCCGTCGTTGCCCCCGCCCTCAGGCCGAGGACCGGACGGGCGCGCGGCAGGAGAGGGAGGCAGCGGGCCGCCGACCCTAGAACGCGATCCGTGCTCCGATGGCGACGCCCGCCGGAGCCGGCGCAACGCCCGGTCGAGTGCGGTCGAGCGGGACGTCGATCCACCCGCCTCCCTGCGAAGAGGCTCCCTGGACGATGGCGCCGATCCCTGCCCCCAACGCGATTCCCCCAAAGAGCCCGATGGGAATCGCCTCGGGACACGGCTCGGGCTCGCTGCCCATGATGGTGAATCCAGAGCAGAAGGCGCTCACTCCCAGCCCGGCGAGCAGGCCAATCACGCCCCCAGCGATCGCACCGTTCTTCACGGGCGTGCCCGAGCGCGCGGCCCGGGCGATCTGCAGGTACCGCATGTCACGCCACGCGACCCGCGTGGTGTCGCCGTCGCGTCGCACGACGACGCCCTCCCTATCGGACCGGAACAGCTGCCCGCTGACGTGACCGCCCCGGAGCGTGCCGATGCGCAGCACCGAGCCGGGGTAGAGGGAGGCGGGAGGGGCCTGCGCTGGGGCAACGGCGACAGCGGCAAACTGCGTCGCGAGGATGAACGTAATGGCTCGTCGCATGGTGGCCTCCCGGTGGTCCCGGAGGTACCCTGCACGAGGCTCGTCAAGCTGCCGTCAAGCCAGCCACGGGCGGTGTTACCGACCTACCGACCCACCGCCGCAGCACCCGTCCTATCGCACCACCGCCGCGATCGTGCGCAGCCCCGGCACCCGCTCGAACTCCGCCGCGTGCATCGTCGCCACGGCGTAGTCGTGGGCAAGCGCGGTGGCGGCGATGGCGAGATCGTGCGGTCCAACCGTCGTGCGTGCCCGATCGAGCTCCGCCCACAGCTGCGCCTGGCGCCGAGCCTCGAGCAAGCCGAAGGGGATCACGGGCACGACGGCCAGAAGCGCGTCCACGAACGCGCCGCGACGAATCCGCTGGGGGACGGACTTGGCGCGCTCGACGCCGGACAAGAGCTCGGCGGCGGAGACGGCGGCCATGGCCACCGGCTCCTCACCCAGCGTCTCCAGGAATGCGGGCATCGTGAAGTCCCCGCGCTCGGCCGCGACCAGGACGGAGGTGTCGAGGACTACGCCCACGGGTCGCGCGGGCTGGGGAGCTGTGCCCTGGCGCTGGCGACCTCGCCCGCGAGGCGCCGGGCATCCGCCGGCGTCAGGGTGGGGAGCGTGCGCCACACCTGGGCGAGCCACGACGCCGGGCAGACGGGCGGTCCCGCCGGGACCAGCCGGGCCACGGGGACCCCATTGCGCAGAAGTGTCGCGCTTTCACCACTGTAGAAGATGCGGTTCACGAGGTCGGAAAAGCCCCGCACGGCATCCGTCACGCTAATGGTGCGGTCAGTCATGCCATCATATTGTCTGATAATATGATGATACGCAACAAGCGGGAGGGCTCTGATGGCGCCGGCTCCTTTTGCGTCGCACGGCCCAACACCACCCTTGATGCGTAGTCGTTATGACTGCATAATGCAGTCATGCCTACCCGTACCCTGACCGTGCGCGGCATCCCCAACGCCGTGCTGCGTGCGCTCCGCAAGTCTGCCGCGGCGCACAGACGGAGCCTGAACGGGGAGATTCTCTCCCTGCTCGAGCGCGCCGTGGCTGAGGGCGGGGCGCCGGATGGACGGTCGGTGCGGGAAGCGGCGGTGCCCTACGTCGCCGCTCCGGCCGATGGACAGGTCGCACCGTCGTTCGAGGCAGTCGACCGGGACCGGCTCGCTGCGGTTTGCCGACGTCATCATATCCGCTGGCTTGCGGCGTTTGGGTCCCGGGTGACGGGGCGCTGGACGCCGGCCAGCGACGTGGACGTGATCGTCGACTTCGAGCCGGGAATGACACCCGGGTTCGGCATCGTGGCGGTGGCGGAGGCGTTGCAGCCGGTGCTCGGTGGGGCACGGGTGGACCTCGTGACCCGGAACGGGTTGCGCTCGCCGTTCCGCGAGCGCGTGCTCGGCGAGGCGGTGGTACTCCATGACACGTGACGACCGGCTAGTCGCTCAGCAGATGCTCGACGCCGTGCAGCGCATCCGCGCGATCGTGCAGGGGCAGACGCGCGAGGCGTTCGACGGCGACGAGGTACGGCAGCTGGCACTACTCCAGTTGATCCAGGTGCTGGGCGAGGCCGCGAGCCGCACGACCGCGGCGTTTCGCGATGCCCATCCCGAGCTGCCGTGGACGCAGATGATCGGCATGCGCAACCGCATCGTGCACGGGTACGACGACGTCGATCCGGACATCGTCTGGCGCGTGGCCACGGAGGATGTTGAGCCGGTGCTGGCAGGGCTCGAACGGCTGGTCGGACGCTAGGCCGGTACCTGCTGCCCTACCGCCGTCCCGCCTTCGTCAAATCCGGACGAAGATCCGCCGCCTCCACAGCCAGTGCACGAGGTACCAGTCGATCCACAGCACGATCACCGCCGAGACGAATCCCACGAGCACGTGTCCTCCCCGGCTCAGCGGCCCCGCCACAAACGACCGCACGACATCCGTCAGCCAGGCGTTCCCACCGGCCTGCGAGAAGAGGTAGATGAACAGCGGGTTCATGCCGAACACGATCGCGAACTGCGCCCACCGCCTCCATCCTTTGACGTCGATGAGCCAATAGGAGACCGCGAGCCCGATCAGGGACCACCCGCCCGTCACGATCACGAACGACGACGTGCAGATCCGCTTGATGATCGGTGTGACGGGATCCAGCCCGTAGCCCACCACCAGACCGATCGCGCCAGCGACGAGCAGGACCTTGATCTTCCGGGAGGGAGCGCGGTCGCTCTTCAACACGTACCCCGCCAAGACACCCCACACCGTGTGTGCCGTGGTGGGAATGGCGTTCACCGCGACCCAGTGTCCGCCGGACAGCTTGCCCATCAGGACGAGGTCCATCCACGAGCCGAAGTTCTTGTCCGGCGTGAACGGCTGATCGAAGCCCGCCGCCGGCCACAGGCGGTAGAGCAGCTCGGTCGCGACGAGCAGGCCAATGGTGAACAGCAGCTGGGTGCGCGTGCTCTTCCGCATCACCAGAAAGGCGAGGAGATAGGTGACCGACAGCTGCGTCAGCACGTTCCACAACTCGAACACCAGCCGGCCGGCGTAGACCACGTGGAGACCGACGCCGAGCGCAACAAGCACCAGCGAGCGGGTGACGGCGTGACGGAGGATCGCCGCATCGCTGTCGCCCCGCTCCCGGCGCCGCGCGAACGAGAACGGCATCGCCACGCCGACGATGAACATGAAGAACGGCTGCACGAGATCCCAGGGACGCAGGCCGTGCCACGGGTGATGCGTGAACTGGGTGGCCGCGGCGTGGATCCACGTGCCCTCCATCTCCGGCACCAAGAGCGACTCGTACACGAGGGCGGCTTCGGCGACGAGCAGGAACATCGTGAGCCCGCGGAAGAAATCGAGCGACGTGAGCCGCCCGGCGACGACGGTCGAACCCGAGTCGGATGTTCCCATGCATCTCTACCGCGTTGAAGCAATCGAACGAGTCGGATGGGCGGTCAGGCGGATGGACGGATGGTCGCCTGTGAGGGGAGATCCGGCCGACGTCCCCAGACTCTCTCCGTCTCTCCGTCCTAGCATACGCTCGGTGAGCGGAGCCCCGAAAGGGTGTCTGGGAGGGCACGAGGTCGCGCAGCCAGCTGCCGCCTGACCGCCCGACCCACGGATCCCCGTTCCGCCCTCCCCGCCGGCAACCCTATATTCTCGAACGATCCCACCAGGGGGAGACGCTCATGCTCCGTCGGGTCGCGCTGGCGTGCGGGGCGCTCGGTGTCGTGAGTTGCGCCCGCGCCCCGGAGTACGCCACGATCCCGAAGATCGACGCGCACGTGCACATCGACACGTTCGAGCCGGCGTTCGCCGAGCTGGCCCGGCGGGAGGGGTTTCGGCTCGTGACCCTCGTGACGCGCTCGGCCGAGCAGGCGCACATCGATCGCGAGTTCGCGTGGGCGCGGGCCCAGCACGAGGCATATCCCAAGACGGTGTCGTTCGCGACCACGATCTCCATGGAGACCTTGGGCGATCCGGCGTGGCAGGAGCGCACGATCGCCAGGCTGGCCCGGGACTTCGCGAACGGGGCGATCGCCGTCAAGCTGTGGAAGGACATCGGCATGACGTTTCGCGACGCCGACGGCCGCTTCATCATGATCGACGACCCGCGGTTCGACCCGATCCTCGAGTACATCGCATCACAGGGCAGGCCCGTGATCGGGCACTTCGGCGAGCCGCGCAACTGCTGGCTGCCGCTCGACTCCATGACCGTTCCCGGGGACAGCAGCTACTATGCGAACCATCCGCAGTACCACATGTACCTGCAGCCCGATCATCCGTCGCACGCCGACCAGCTGAACGCGCGCGACCACATGCTGGCCAAGCACCCCGAGCTGCGGTTCGTCGGCGCCCACCTCGGGAGCCTCGAGTGGGATGTCACGGAGCTTGCGGCGCGGCTCGACCGGTTTCCCAACATGGCGGTAGACATGGCCGCCCGCATCGTGCACTTCCAGATCCAGGATCGCGACAGTGTGCGGACGTTCATCGTTGCCTACCAGGATCGGCTTCTCTACGGCACCGATGCCGGCGTCGCCGAAGGGACGGACGCGTTCGACTGGATCGCGCAGCGCTGGCGCCGCGACTGGCACTACTTCACCAGCGACAGCGTCCTGACCTCCCCCGACGTGCGAGGTTCGTTCCGGGGCTTGGAGCTGCCGGTCCCCGTGCTGCGTAAGCTCTACGCCGAGAATGCGGAGCGCTGGCTGGGGATGTGAGGTCGCAGGCCGAGCGGCAGTACGACGGAGGTCGGTACGGTGCGGGCCCGGTGCGTGTCGGAGAGCGAAAGGAGCGGGACGGCCATGGCCTCGGATGCAGCGTTCGTGCAGTTCGTGGTTGACCAGCTCGCCGACGACTGCGCGGCGAGCGCGAGGAAGATGTTCGGCGAGTACGGGCTGTACAGCGGCGGGAAGCTGTTCGGGCTCGTGTGTGACAACCGGCTGTTCGTGAAGCCGACCGACGGCGGCCGCGCGCACATCGGTGACGTGGTCGAGGCGCCGCCCTATCCGGGTGCCAAGCCGAGCTTCCTGATTGAGGACCGGATCGATGATGCGGAGTGGCTGAGCGAGCTGGTGCGGATCACGACGCTCGAGCTGCCGGCACCCAAACCAAAGAAGCGTAGAAAGAAGCGATGAAGGCGATCCGGCGCCGTGCATTCGTGCCGGTCCTCCCGCCGCCTGTCCCCCCACCCGGTGAGGGCGAATGCGAAGGCTCGAGGACCGGCCGAGGGCGTGCGCCTTCGAAGGAAGCCGAATGACCGAGCGCCTGGCGTTGAAACGAGCACGTTCATCGAGGAGAGTACTGCCGCCGGTCTACTTCTTGGCCGCAATCCTCGGTGAAGTGCTGCTTCACTTCCTCTTCCCCATCCACCAGGTGCTGGCGTTTCCCTGGCGTCTGCTCGGTCTTGCCTTCTTGGCAGCCGGAATGGTGCTGAATGCACTCGCTGATCGATCGTTCAAGAAGCACGAAACGACAGTGAAGCCGTTTGAGGAATCAAGAGCGCTCGTCACCGGCGGCGTGTTCGGTATCAGCCGGCATCCCATGTACCTCGGCATGGCCCTCATGCTCCTCGGCTTGGCTGCTCTTCTTGGGTCCGCAGCCTCCTTTGCCGTCATCCCGGTCTTTGCGGTGGCGCTCGACCGGATCTTCATCGTGCAGGAAGAGCGAATGTTGGAGGAGACCTTCGGTGATCGGTTCCGACGATACCGAACCCGCGTGCGGAGATGGATCTAGAGCGGGAGTCGTCCTGGGGCCGACCGCGATGCGCGTCGGCTCCCCGGAACGGGGGCAGCGGAGGGGGTCCACATCGGTGTCGGCGGCGGCGCGTGTGCGGCGTCAGCGACCGGTTGTCGCTTCACCGCGTCACGCGTCGTCCACGCCGAGCGTGCGGAGCTGCTCCGGCGGGCAGCCGGTCCACTCGGGGACGACCGTGTTCCCGATGTACTGGAGATCCTCCATCCCCATCTTGCTGGTCCAGAAGCCGCTCGCCGTCAGGT
>JBDHDN010000220.1:0-6794 GCA_039591485.1 Gemmatimonadota bacterium | reverse complement strand
CGATAACGGCCGACTCGGGGTCAGGTCAAGTGGGGCCAGCCGGAGAGCCGCTTCCGAACCCCCTCGTCGCACGAGTGACGGCGAGCGATGGCGTCGCCATCGCCGGCGAATGGGTTCGCTTCGCAGCCACCCTTGGCGGCGGAAGCCTCACCGCCGATTCCGCGCTCACGGACTCGACCGGGCGCGCCCGAGCGATTTGGACGCTCGGCAACGTCGTGGGCGCCCAAACGGTCACCGCGACGACAGCACGCCTGCCCGATGCGACCGCGATCTTCACCGCCACGTCTCAGGCAACGGGGGCGGGTGTCGTCGCCATCGCGGCCGGAAACGAGCAGAGCACGTTGGTCGGTACGGCCGTAGCGGTGGCACCGCAGGTCAGGGTCACGGATACGCAGGGCAATCCGGTGCCGAACGTCACCGTCACCTTTGCCGTGACGCAGGGTGGTGGCACGCTCACGGCTGCCACGCCGATCACCGATGCGAACGGGTTGGCCAGCGTCGGCAGCTGGACGCTCGGCCCGGCGGTTGGGCTCAACGCCCTTACCGCCACAGTGGACGGGCTCACGCCGGTGCAGTTCGTCGCGCTCGCCACCGGGTCGGGTGGCGCCACCTCTATGGTGATCAGTGCCGGCAACGGGCAGACGGCGCTGGCGCAGACCCCCGTGCCGATTGCTCCTGCGGTGATGATGACCGATACGGCGGGGGCGCCGGTAGAGGGCGCGACGGTGGTGTTCGCGGTCACCACTGGTGACGGCACGCTCACGGGAGACACGGCGACGTCGGATGCCGAAGGTATCGCCACTGTCGGCAGCTGGACGCTGGGCGCACCCGGCGTCAACGAGCTCACCGCGAGCGCGTTCGGACTGGCCGATGTGGTCTTCCAGGCGACTGCGACCGTCGGACCGCCGGACACCGTGGTTGTCGTCTCCGGTGACGGTCAGTCTGCGGAGGCCGGCACCAGCCTGCCGGAGGCACTCGTCGTGGCGGTGCTGGATTCGGCCGGAAACCCGATCCCGGATGTCGCGGTGGAGTGGGGAACTCTCGACGGAACGATCAGTCCCACGAGCGGTACCACAGACGCCGCCGGGCAGGCGCAGGCGACGTGGACACTCGGCGTGAACGCACTCACGCAGACGGCGACGGCCACGGTGAGCGGGTTGACGCCGGCCATCTTCACGGCCAGCGCAACGTTTCCGAATCCCTCGATCCTCCTTGCGCTTCGGCAGGGGGGCGACCGCATCCGGCTCGCCGACAGTGCCCTCCTGGACGTGACGCTCACGGCACCCGCCGGCGTGGACGGTGTGGTCCTCAACTTCGCCGTGGACGACCCGGCCGTCGTGGGGCTCGACACGACCGACCTGTCGATCCCACCGAACGGCACCACCACGGAGCTGTGGCTGTACGGCGTGGCGCAGGGGACCACCACCGTCCGCGCGACTGCGGCGGGCTATGCCGACGGCGCGTTCCCCGTGCTCGTGACGGTGCAGGTGCTGAGCATGCCGACGGCGCTCAACGTGCCGTTCGGCAGTACAGCATCGCTCCCGCTGCAGATCTCGGCACCGGCCGGTGCGGGAGGTGTGACGGTCACACTCGTCAGTGACAATCCCGCAGCGGTCGGTGTCGCGACGCCGACGGTGACGATTCTCGAAGGGCAGCAGACGGCCAACGCGACACTCTCGGGCGTCGCACCCGGCGCGGCTACTGTCACGGGCACCACACTCGATTTCGGGGTGGCGCAGACGGCAGCCGTGACCCGGGCGAACCTGAACATCGTAGAATCGGCATCGACCTTCCCGCAGACCTTCGCGGATACCCTGACCGTGCGCCTCGAGAGCGGCGGAAGCCCGATCGCCGCTCCTTCGCCAGGAATTCCCGTGACCCTCACGGCTCGCAATCCCGACTGCGTGGCCGCGATGTCACCCGTCACGATCCCGACCGGCCTCGTGAGCGCGACCACAGTTGCCACCCATGCCGGGCTCATCGAGCCACCGTGCAGCTCATATCTGGTCGCGGAGTCGCCGGCAATCGAACCGGACTCGATTCTCGTGACGGTGAATCAGGCACCGACGATCACCGCACCTGCCTACACGCTGGGGGCGGGGCTGCAGCTGAGCGGGAATGCGTACGGGGATCTCGGGGTGACGAACCACGGCGGGGTGGACGTGGTGATCGTGTCGGCGGATCCGACGATCGCGCTCATCGCGCCGAACCAGAGCACGGTGGGGAGCGAGGCGCTGACGCTGACGGTGCCGAATGGGGAGCGGTACTTCTACTACAACCTACAGGCGCTGGAGGGGGTGGCGGACACGGGGGTCGCGCAGGTACAGCTGACGTTTGCGGCCCCGGGGTTCACGGCCGGAAGTCAGACGCTGACGGTGCGGCGACCGGTGTTCGATCTCTATGTGATCCCGAGGGACCTGACGACGTTCTCGCCGGACGCGGCGTTCTACGCCTACATCGGCTACACGCTGCCGAATACGCCGTACGTCTATCAGCAACAGCCGATCCGGCCCGGGGGGCAGCCGGTCACGGTGACGCTCGTCAACGACTCGGCCGCGGTGGGGCAGCTGACGACGACGGCGCTCACGGGAGACACGGTGACGGTGGTCATTCCGGTGGGGCAGTCGAACTCCCCGACGACCGTGGCCCAGGGTGGTGTGGCCTACAGCCCGGACAACCCGGGCATCACGACGATCTCGGCGTCGACGAGCCCGGCGTTCGATCAGTTGTTCTACTACAACCGGCAGATTTCGGTGAGTGCGCCGACGATCACGGCACCCGCGTACACGCAGGGAGCGGGATTACAGCTGAACGGCAACGGGTACGGGGATCTCGGGGCGACGAACCACGGCGGGGTGGACGTGGTGATCGCGTCGGCGGATCCGACGATCGCGCTGATCGCGCCGGATCAGAATACGGTGGGGAGCGAGGCGCTGACGCTGACGGTGCCGAATGGACAGCAGTACTTCTACTACAACCTGCAGGCGCTGGAGGGGGTCGCAGACACGGGCGTGGCGCAGGTGCAGCTGACGTTCACGGCCCCGGGGTTCACGACGGGCGGTCAGACGCTGACCGTGCGGCGGCCCGTGTTCGATCTCTATCCGATCCCGAGGGACCTGACGACGTTCTCGCCGGACGCGGCGTTCTACGCCTACATCGGCTACACGCTGCCGAATACGCCGTACGTCTATCAGCAACAGCCGATCCGAGCCGGGGGGCAGCCCGTGACCGTCACTGTCGCCAACGAATCCCTCGCGGTCGGTGATCTCGTCACGACGGCGCGCACCGGGGACACGGTGACCGTGGTCATCCCGGTGGGCAGCTCCACCTCGCCGACGACCGTGGGACAGGGCGGTGTGGCATTCCGCCCTGTCGTCGCCGGCACCACTACCATCTCGGGGTCGATCCCCTCGTACGACGAGCTGACATACCAGAACCGCACCATCACGGTTTCGGCGCCGGCAATTGCTCTCTACGAGTCGACCGTTGGCAGCGGCTTGCAGAAGCAGATATACGGATACCTGAACGCCGCGGATCACGGTGGACTGACCGTGGCGATCCAGAGTAGTGCACCAGAAGTCGCGGTGCTGGCGCCGGACGATGCAACGCCGGGGTCGGCCAGCCTGGAGGTGTCCGTCCCGGATGGGCAGCAGTATTTCTACTACTTCGTGCAGGGGGTGGAGGGTCAGACCGGCACGGTCAGCACCACGGCGAGTGCGACTGGGTTCACGAATGGCACCGCACCCGTGAACGTCGTGCAACCAGCTGTCGGCATCTACGGCCTGCCGGCGAGCGTGCAGGCCGGGGCGGACAGCGTCGCCTTCTACGTGCAGATCGGCACTCCGGACGCCTCGAACCAGTATTTGAGTGAACTTCAGGAGTTGCGCGCCGGCAGCGCGGCTCTCACGGTGAGCCTCGCCAGCAGCGATGCATCGGTTGGGCAGTTGGTGACGTCGCTCCAGAGCGGGGGCAACGTGTCCGTTCAGATTCCCGCGGGTGCAATCCGCTCACCGCTCACGGTCGCTGCGGGGGGAGCGGCCCTCAAGCCGCTTGCCACCGGCACGACCGTGGTGACGAGTACGATCGACGGTTTCATCACGACCCTCGTGTACGGTAGACGATCCGTCACCGTGACGCCGTAGACGTCCGTCTTCGTGCGGGGCTTCGGTCCTGCTTGGGGACCGCGCCGTGTCGCCCCAAAGTGAGCGCCCGCACCGGCCAGGCCGGTACGGGCGCTCGTTGCACTCACGGTCTTGGCAGCAGCGACTAGCGATCGCGGCTCAGCAACCTATCGACCGACAGCGCACCGCTCCCGCGGAGGATAACGATCGCGGCGAGCGCCACGGCCAGCAGGTGGAACTCCCACCCCTCGGCACCTGCAGGCATGCCGCCACCCCAGTTCATGAAGAACCCGTGCTGCACGTGGTTCATGAGCGCGGCAACGACCATGACGCTGCCTACCCCGAGGGCGGCAATCCGGCCCGTCAGGCCGAGAATGAGCGCGAGGCCGCCGGCGAGCTCCGCGGCAATGGCGAGGAACGCGAACAGGGCCGGGATACCCAGCGTTTCGGTGAAGAAGCCCATCGTGCCCTCGAAGCCGTAGCCGCCAAACATGCCGAACGCCTTCTGCAGGCCGTGCGGCAGGATCATGAGGCCGAGGGCCAGGCGGGCGATGGTTGCGGTGGAATCCGACGGTGTTCTCAGCACGACAGAGAGCGTATTCGCGAGCGGCTTCGTGTCGTGCTCGATGGCTCGAGTTGGCATTGCCGTAGCGGTCATGATGTTCCTCCTGGCGATTCAGTAACTATGATATCTACTGTGACATCAATGGTCACTCAGTAAAGCATTATCTCAAAAAAACTCTCTATGCCTTCAGCCCGTCTCGGATTCGCTCGAGTACTCGCACGAGCCCTTCCTGTTCCGATTCGGACAGTGATTTCATGGCCTCATCTGCTGCTGCCGTCATCTGCGGGTTCAGTTCCTCCAGCAGTTCGGAGCCTTCCTGCGAGATCCAGCAATGTACGAGGCGACGATCCGTCGGACATCGCTCCCGCCGGACCAGACCCTTGTGCTCCAGGCGGTCGAGCAGCCCGGTGATCGCCGGCGTTGCCTCGATCATCCGGACCGCGATCTCGAGCGTTGGCAGCGGATCGGGGTGCGATCCCGCGAGGATACGTAGCACGTTGTACTGCTGCAGCGTAATGCCCGCCGGGCTCACGACCTGCGCCAGGTGCCGCTTGACGCGGTCCGCGGTGCGCAGCACCGCGACGGACGCTTCGTCAGCCAACGACGGGAACGGCTTTGACTGCCGCAGTTCCTCGTGAAGCAGGGACCTCGTTTCTGCCATGGAAGATATTTTATATGACGATTATCGCTATGTCAAGCGTATACGTCGCCCTGTCGCAAATCGGGAGGTCTTCACTCGGCTCGTGCCAGCGCATCGACGTCCCCGCTGCAGATCACCTGGACATTGCGGCCGATCTTCGCCGCGTCCCAATCCCACCAGCGGATCTGCAGCAACCGCCGCCGTGCTTCTTCGTCGAACCGGAACCGGATCTGGGTCGCAGGGTTCCCGCCGACGATCGCGTACGGCGGCACGTCTCGGGTGACCACTGATCCGGTCGCGATGATGGCCCCGTCACCGACCGCGATGCCCGGCATGACGGTCGCACCGTACCCGATCCACACGTCACTGCCGACCACCGTGTCACCGCGGTTGGGCCACGCCTCGGGCTCGGCAGCTTCCCACCCATGGCCGAAGATCGGGAACGGGTACGTGGTGAGCCAATCGATGGCGTGGTTCCCGCCGTTCATGATGAAGCGGACCTCGGCAGCGATCGAACAGAACTTCCCGATGATCAGGCGATCGCCGATGAAGTCGAAATGGTAGAGCACGTTCTCCTCGAACCGCTCCGGACCGCGCGGATCGTCGTAGTACGTGTAGTCCCCGACCTCGATAGTGGGACGCGTGACGAAGTGCTTGAGAAAGCCCAACCGCGTAATGCCGGGGAGCGGGAAGCGCTCCGCAGGAGAGGGACCGTGTGGAGGCATGAGACTGGGCTCCTGTTCGCAAGGGCTGGCGTGTATTGGGGCCGCCGCATGTAGTCGCCATCGCCGGGGCCGTGTGCAAGCTACTGCCGCGTCGAGGCCCGATCGGCTGCAGGAGCCGAGGACAGGAGCCGAGGACATGTTAGCGAGATCACAATGGCCACCTGGTGGGCTGGGTACCGTTCGGCTCATGTCGGGATTCAGCAGCAGCCTCAGGAACCTCGTCGTGATCGCGGGAGTGATGTGTGCCGCGGGCACTGCCGCGTGCGTTCCCGCTGAAACGGGTCCCGCGAGGTGGGTGCGGGTCCCCTCCGGCGACTCGATCGGCGCTGTGGCGGACTCGCTTGCCGCCCATGGAATAGTGCGGTCCGCTCGCACCTTCGAGCGGTTTGCGCGCATGGGCCGACGCCACCTCGGGATACGGGGGGGGGTGTATCCGCTCCGGCCCGGCACACCGATGGGTAAGGTCCTGGTTGAACTGCGGAAGGGCAGGCCCGATGCGATCAGGATCCGTGTCCGGCCGGGTGTGTGGCTCATGGAACTCACCCCGGTGATCGCCCGAGTGCTGAAGATCCCCCTCGACACTCTCCTGGCAGCCTCGCGCGACCCCGAGCTACTCGCGTCCGTGGGCAGCAACGCCGAGACCCTGGAGGGGTATGTGTTCCCCGCGGAATACTACCTGTCTGTCGACGCTACGCCGGACCAGGTCTGGCGTCAGGTCGCCGACACGTTCGAGGCGCACTGGG
>JBDHDN010000219.1:0-6815 GCA_039591485.1 Gemmatimonadota bacterium | reverse complement strand
CGCTCCATGCCGAGGAGGGATCGGCCATCTCGGGCGAGCGGGACATTCTCGGCGTGCTTGTGGATACGACCAAGTGCCTCGGCTGCCGGATGTGCGAGTATGCCTGCGCCGATGCCAACGGGCTGCCGACGCCGGATGCCGCCGTCGAGCTGGGGCCCGACCGTGCGAGCACGCCGGATCAGTGGACGGTCGTGCAGCGGCACGAGACCGAGGCCGGGCCCGTCACGGTGAAGCGGCAGTGCATGCACTGCCTGCAGCCGGCGTGCGCCACGGCGTGCCTCACGAGGGCCATGTACAAGACGACGGACGGACCGGTCATCTGGCGCAGCCGCAAGTGCATGGGTTGCCGCTACTGCATGCTGTCATGCCCGTTCGACGTGCCGAAGTTCGAGTACGACAGTGCGGTGCCGAAGATCCAGAAGTGCGTGATGTGCTGGAGCCGCTTGGCAGAGGGTGAGCAGCCGGCGTGCGTTGCCAACTGTCCTGCGGGCGCGCTCACGTTCGGCCGACGGGCGGACCTGCTGGAGGAGGCGCGCTCCCGGATCTACACAGAGCCCGATCGCTACGTGCACCACATCTACGGCGAGCGCGAAGCCGGCGGGACCAGCTGGCTGTACCTCAGTGCCGCACCGTTCGAGCAGCTGGGCTTCCGCACGGACCTGGGCACGGTCGGCTATCCGACGTACACGAAGGAGTTCCTGTACGCCGTGCCGCTCGTGCTCACCCTGGTGCCGCCATTCCTGCTGGCGCTGAGCCGCGCCACGCAGGGCCGTGACGAGGAGTCGGATGAGGGAGGTGAAGCATGACGGCCGGTGTCGCGTCCATCGGGCGCCCGAACCTGCGTACGGAATTCGCGCGCTTCGTGCGGTTCCTGTTCTCCGAGCTCAAGCCCAAGGGACCCGTGTTCACGCCGTTCAACGTGATCACCGGGGTCATCCTGGCGACGGCGGGCGTCCTGCTCGTGATCCGCTTCGCCTATGGGCTGGGCTCGATCACGAATCTGTCGCAGGACTATCCGTGGGGGATCTGGATCGGATTCGACGTCGTCACGGGCGTGGCCTTCGCCGGCGGTGCCTACGTACTGACGTTCATGGTCTACATCCTCCGGATGGAGAAGTACCATCCGATCATCCGCGTGACGGTGCTCAACGGATTCCTGGCGTACGTGTTCTACGCCGGGGCACTGCTGCTCGATCTCGGACGGCCGTGGAACGTGGTCAATCCGATCATCGGGAACTCGTTTGGCGTCAGCTCGGTCCTGTTCCTGGTCGCGTGGCATTTCATGCTGTACATGATGGCCCAATTCGTCGAGTTCTCTCCGGCAGTGGCGGAGTGGCTGGGGTGGAGGCGGGTTCGGCGAGTGCTGGGCACCCTCACACTGGGCGCCGTAATCTTCGGCATCACCCTTTCGATCCTCCACCAGTCGGGCCTTGGCGCGCTGTACCTGATGGCTCGGGACAAGATCCACCCGCTGTGGTACTCGGAGTTCATCCCGCTGCTCTTTCTGGTCTCGAGCATCTTCGCCGGCCTTTCACTCGTGATCTTCGAGGGGAGCATCACGCACCGGGTGTTCCATTATCGGGCCGGTGCGCAGCTCCGGGCCACGCACGACGACATCGTCGTCGGGCTCGCCAAGATCTGCGCGGGCGTGATGTTCGTCTACCTGTTCATGCAGCTCTTGGTCTTCGTGCACGAGCAGCGTGGGCAGTATCTCGATGGCGGCTGGGGCTGGTGGTACCTGCTGGAGCTGCTCGGCTTCGTGGCCGTGCCGTCGGTGCTCTACGCCATGGGGTACTCGCAGCGCCGGCTCGGCATGATCAAGACTGCGGCGGTCATGACGCTGCTTGGCATCGTCCTGAACCGGCTCAACGTGTCGGTCATCGCGTTCCGCTGGTATGCGGAGGTCCGATACGTGCCGACCTGGATGGAGATCGTGGTGACGCTGGGTGTGATCAGCGCGGAGCTGTGGGTCTTCCGCTGGGTGGTGAATCGGATGCCCGTGCTCGACTTCGTCATGGACCACGGGCGGCGCTCGGCGACCGACGTCGAGCGGGTCGCGACCCGATCGGTTGCCTGAGAGGAGATTGACCGATGCAAGGCGATATCTTCGCGACGAAGGGGATCGAGTATCTCATCGTGATCGCGTACCTGCTGGCGCTGGTTGGGATGCTGCGGCTCCTGACGCCGCGGCGGGTGACGGAGGCGCTCGGCGTGACGCCACGGCCGCAGCCAAGCGGTTCGCGGCCGTGGTTCCTGCTGGCCGAGGGGTACAGCTTCCATCAAGGTCACACCTGGGCGGCACACGAGGAGGGTGAGATCGTGACGGTGGGGCTGGACGACTTCGCGGGCAAGCTCCTCGGCGTTCCGGACGCGCTCGAGCTCCCGGCCGTGGGGCAGCGGTTGCGCCAGGGAGAGAAGGGCTGGAGCGTGAGCCTCGCCGGCAAATCGGTCGGCATGCTGTCGCCGGTCGATGGGAAGGTGTTGGCGGTGAATCCCGCCGTGCTCGAGAATCCGTCGCTGGCCACCAGCCGGCCGTACGAGGACGGATGGCTCCTGAAGGTCCGGGTGCCCAACTGGCGGACGACCGTGCGTAACCTCCTCCAGGGCAATCTCGCGGTGTCGTGGATGCGGGACACGGTCGAGCGCCTCCGCCGGATGCCCGCGGGCGAGTTGGGTGTGGTCATGCCCGACGGCGGCGCACCCGTACCCGGGTTCGGACGGCACCTCGATCCCGAGCACTGGGACGACCTGGCGCGCGAGTTCTTCTTGACCGATTGACCCGACGCTCCCAACGCCGGCTGGAGACGAGAGCCATGCGTGGACCTGGAGATCGAGATACTGCGGCGGACGCCCCGTGCGTCTGGATGCTCGCCGGGGTCCTGAACTATCGGCTCTGCGACCGTCACTACGAGTGCGAGACCTGCGAGCTGTATCACGCGCTGCACGGCGATCCGGCCAGCCGGTCGTGGGATGACACGGGCGATCCGCTCGGCTCGGCCGGCACGTCCGATCTCGCCGACCGCTATCTCCGCCGGCTGACCGTAGGGTGCGCGCTGCATCTCGACCGGTCGTACAGCCGAGGGCACTTCTGGATTGAGCGGCGGTCGGAGGACGGCCAGCTCGACATCGGCATTGCCGAACACGTCCTGCGAGCGTTGCACCCCCTGGACGATCTCGTCATGCCCCGGACCGGCGTACGGCTCAAGCGGGGCGAGCCGTGTGGCTGGCTCACGCGCGGCCGCGTATCGGTGCCGCTTGCCGTGCCGCTCGCCGGAGACGTGCGGGCCCGCAACGAGGAGGCCATCGATGCGGTCAGACGGTCCGGTGGCCTGAGTGACGGGCGGTGGCTGTTCCGGATCGAGCCTCTCGAGGATCCGGACGCCGTTCCCGGCCTCGCGCACGGTGAGGAGGCGATCGCCGGCTATCTTGCCACCCTGCACCTCCTCCGGCGCTACCTGGAGGAGGCGCTGTCGCCGCCCGAGACCAGCGAGGTCGGGCGCACGATGGCTGACGGAGGCAGCGTCGCACCGGATCTCGAGTTGGTGCTCGGGCGCGAGCGATTCGAGAGACTGGTAGACGAGCTGTTCCGCGTGCACATTTAGCGAGCGAGGGTGGTCGTTCTCGCGGCCGCGACCAGGGATGGGGATTGGGCTCCCTGGTGGCGGACCTGACATGGCGTGGAGGGTGGTGCACGAGGGGGAGCAGATGACGGGCGCACCGTGGCTCAGGTCGATCACGTCGACACTCAGCTTCCGGCTGTTTGTGATCCTGGCAGCGTCGATCCTCGTCCTGTTCGCAGCCCACATGACCGTCAGCCGCCAGTTCCAGTCGACCACACTCGAGCAGCAGGTCACCCGCGAGGCGTATCGCTCGAGCGACTTCCTCCTCCAGAGTCTGAGCAACAGCATGCTGCGCGACGAGCGACAGCACACGTATGCGCTCATGCGGCTCGTCGGCGCGGAACCCGGTGTCGAGGGCATCCGGATCTACAACAAGCAGGGGACGATTCGTTTCTCCAGTGATCCTGCGGAGATCGGGACCACGGTGGACCTGCGTGCCGAGGCCTGCTACGGCTGCCATGGCGCCGGTGAGCCGCTCGAAGCCGTACCGACCCACGAGCGCTCGCGCATCTATCGGACTGCCGAGGGCTACCGAGTCCTCGGCATGATCAATGCCATCCGCAACGACGAGAGCTGTTGGACGGCGCAGTGCCACGCGCACACCGCCGACCAATCGATCCTCGGCGTGCTGGACGTGCAGATGTCCATGGCGGCGCTCGACCAATCGCTGGCCGAGTCCGGACGGGACGCCGTGGTGCTGGCGTTGGTCATCGTGCTGCTCTCCATGGCGATCGTCGCCCTCATCATCTATCGGGCGGTGTATGTGCCGACCGCGACCCTGCGCCGCGGCACGGAAGCGCTCGGTCAGGGCAACCTCGGGGTCACGATCGAGCTCGACCGCCCGGACGAGCTCGGGGACCTCGCGCAGTCCTTCAACCAGATGGCGCGTCGCCTGAAAGACGCGTACGCCGAGCTGCAGTCGTGGTCGCAGACGCTGGAAGACCGCGTGCGGCAGAAGACGCAGGAGCTCGAGCGGATGACACAGCAGATGATCCAGGTGGAGCGGACCTCCTCCCTGGGCCGGATGGCGGCGACGGTCGCGCACGAGCTCAACAATCCCCTCTCGGGGATCCTCACCTACAGCAAGCTGATCGCCAAGCGGGTCCAGCGGGCGCTGCCCGACGGCCCCGACAGGGCCCAGGTGCTGGAGAACCTCGACCTGATCCGATCCGAATCGCAACGCTGCGGGCGGATCGTACGAGACCTGTTGACGTACGCGCGCGGTCGGTCGGCGGAGCTGCGGGAGGCGCAGCTGCATCCGATCGTGGATCAGGCGCTCAAGCTCGTGGCGCATCACGTCGAGCTGCAGGAGATCGAGACGGACGTGCAGCTCGTGCTCACCGACGACACGATCGTCTGCGACCGGGAGCAGCTTGTCCAATCCCTGCTCGCCCTCTTTGTCAACGCGATCGAGGCGATGCCGGATGGCGGCACTTTGGCCGTCCGGACAGCCACGGACGACGAGGACGGCTGGGTCACGGTCAGCGTGAGCGATACGGGGATCGGGATTCCCGAGGATGTCCAGGACAGTATCTTCGACCCGTTCTTCAGCACGAAGAACGAGGCCAAGGGGGTCGGGCTCGGGCTCGCCGTGGTCTACGGCATCGTGCAGCGGCACGAGGGCGAGATCAAGGTGGATTCACGGCCCGGGCAGGGGGCCCGTTTCACGATCCGACTCCCGCGGGATCCGAGCGATGCGGCGCGGACCCGCACTCACCGTCAGCGACAACGGCGAGCGGACGTATGAGCAAGCGAAAGATCCTGATCGTCGACGACGAAGTGTCGGTTCGGCAGTCCCTGCAGGAGTGGTTCCTGGAGGATGCCTTCGATGTCGAGACCGCCGAGGACGGTGCCGTCGCGCTCCGAAAGATGGATGCCGGGCCGTACGACATCATCTTACTCGACCTGAAGATGCCCGGCATGGACGGGATCACGGTGCAGAAGCGCATCCGCGATGTGGACAAGGATGCGTGCATCATCATCCTCACCGCCTACGCGTCGGTCGAGACCGCCGTGGAGGCCTTGAAGCTCGGGGCGTTCGACTACGTCACCAAGCCGGTGGATCCGGACGACCTCTCGAATCTCGTGAAGAACGCCCTGCGCCAGCGCGAGCTTTCGGAGGAGAACGTGCGGCTCAAGGAGAAGGTGTCGGAGCTCGCGCAGGCGACGCCGATCATCGGCGAGAGCCCGAAGATGCAGCGCGTCTTCGAGCTGATTCGTACGGTGGCGGAAACCGACTCCACCGTGGTCATCCGCGGCGAGAGCGGCACCGGGAAGGAACTGATTGCCCGAGCCATCCACGCGCAGAGCAAGCGACGCTTCTTCCCCATCGTGGCGGTGAACGCCGGGTCGATTCCCGAAACGCTGCTCGAGAGCGAGCTGTTCGGCCACGAGAAGGGGGCCTTCACCGGTGCGCAGTATCGTCGCAAAGGCAAGATCGAGTTGGCGCACGGCGGTACGCTCTTTCTCGACGAGATCGGTGATATCACCGGCAAGATGCAGATCGATCTGCTGCGGGTACTCGAGACGAAGCGCTTCACGCGGCTCGGGGGAAATCAGGAAATCACCTCCGACTTCCGCCTGGTCTGCGCGACCCACAAGAACCTCGAGCAGCTCGTGCAGGGCGGCGACTTCAGAGAGGACCTCTACTACCGCATCAACGTCTTCAGTATCGAGATCCCGCCTCTGCGCGAGCGGACTCGGGACATTCCTTCCCTCGCCCAGCACTTCATTGCGGCGTACGCGCGGGCGATGGGCAAGCCGGTGCGGTCGCTCTCGCCGGAGGCCCAGCAGCTGCTCGAGGCATATCGGTGGCCGGGCAACGTGCGCGAACTCGAGAACGCGATCGAGCGGGCAATGGTGATCGGGAAGGGCACGACGATCGAGCCCGAGGATCTCCCGCTCCGTGCCGGGTCGGAGGAGAACCAGCTGTCCGATCGGTCCCTCGCCGATATGGAGCGCGTGCACATCGAGCGCGTGCTCGACGAGCTCGACGGCAATATCACGCAGGCCGCAAGGGTCCTGGGGATCGACCGGGCCACGCTCTACAACAAGCTCAAGAGGTACGGCATCAGGCGGTGAGCGTGGCCGGCTCGATCTATCTCGCCTACCTCAACGGCTATCTCCCTCGCTGGGTCACGGTCCTCGACCGTGGCATCGCCGACGTATTCCCGTTCCCAGTCCGCCGCCTCGAGT
>JBDHDN010000218.1:0-6851 GCA_039591485.1 Gemmatimonadota bacterium | reverse complement strand
GAGCCGACGCTTCAGCGTCGGGACCTCCGGGTGACTCGAGCGTCATTGCCGACGCGTCAGCGTCGGGACTACGGCGCGCCGGCCGAGAGCTGCCCGCCCGGTTTGAGGTCGGCGAGTGGTGGAACCCGTTGGGTCAGGCAGTAACGCACGAGACGCCACGCACCGAGCGTCACCGCCACCACGATCACGAGTGCGGCCACTCCCGCGAGCCACGTCGAGGGGATGGCGAGTGAGACCCCGAGCGCGCTGACCAGGACGAGTCGCGGCAGGCGCCCCACCGCGGCAGCCGTCAGGTACCTCGACAGCGGGTATCCCTCGAACGCGGCAAGCGCCCGGACGACCCAGAGCGGGAGCACCCCGATCCCACCAACCACGACGGTCAGGAACGGCCGTCGGCCGAACCCGCGGGCCAACCGCCGTACGGACGCGCGACCACGCAGCGCCCGCACCGACTCCAGCCGGCCGGCCCACCCGTAGATCCGGTAGTTGATCGTCTCCACTGCCACGATCCCGAGCGTTGCCACGAGGCCCACGAGCAGGGGAGAGTAGAACCAGCCGTAGAGCATCAACACCGGTTCGCTCACGGCCGGCAGCACCGGGGAGTACGGCCCGTTGGTCCACATCATGAACAGCGCAAGCCCGGCGAACGCGCCCCAATCGCTCGAGAGCAGCGTTGCCGGGATCGCCGCGAGCGAGACGGCGGCCGTCGCCCGCAGCAGCAGATCCCAGCTCCGGTCACCATACCGTCGCGTGCCGGCGGCGAGGACCGCGCGAGCCACGGCGGTCGGGGACCTACGCACGGCACGCCTCCTGCCGTGGGACCTGCCCCTCGCGTCGTGCGGATTCGTCGACGGATTGTCGCGATCGCGCGATTCTCTCGAAGCCCTCCGCGAGCGTGACGCGCGGAGCATACCCGAAGAGCGCGTGGGCCTTGTGATGCGGGTAACACGCCGTGCGAACGAGGGACATGGACATGTGTCGATGGGTGAATGCGCGGTAGCCCCGATCGATCGCCGTCCGCAGGAGCCGGTCGACCACGCGAGGGAGCGTGTACGCCCGCGGACGGCGCACCCGCGCGACGGCCAGCACGAACTGCCGCATGGAGACCATCTCGTGGCCGACGTTGAACACCTCGTTCGCGGCAGCAGGCGATCGCGCGGCCCGGATCAGGGCATCGACGAGGTCGTCGACATAGACCACGTCGATCGGCACGTCGCCGAAGGCGACGGGCAGCGTGCGCAGCATCCGTTCCCACTGCAGGAACCAGGGACCCGACCGCGCACCATACACGTTCGTCGGGCGAATGATCGTGAAGGGGAGCCCCAGCTCCCGTCCGAGGCGACGCACGAGGAGCTCGCCCTCGTACTTCGTCCGCCCGTAGGCGTTGAGGCTCAGCACGTCCTCCGGCTCGATGGCCTCGGTGAGCATGCCGCCGTGACGGCGCGTGGCCGCGTACACCGAGATCGAGCTCACGTAGACGAACCGGCGCACCCCCGCTGCTGCCGCCGCTCGGAGAAGCGCCTCGGTGCCAACGACGTTCACGCGATGGCTCAGATCGGCGTCCCCCTTCTGCATGGTGGCGGCGCAGTGATACACCGTGTCGGCTCCACGGACCAGCGCCTTCAGCTGAGACGGCTGGGCCAGATCACCCAGCACGACGTCCGTGCCCCGGTTGTGCCACCGTGCGCGCCACTCGTCATCGCGGCGATGGAGGACGCGCGTATGCCCGATGGACTGGAGGCGCTCGAGTAGCACTTCGCCGATGAACCCGCTCGCCCCGGTGACGGCACTCGTCTTGGTGTCGGCAATCATAGTTCGAAGCTCCGTGTGAATGCGTTCTCGAACACACCCTCGGGATCGAGCGACTGTCTGAAGGCGCGGAAGGCGTCGAGTCGAGGGTACTGTCGTCGGAGATGCTCGGCGGGAAGCCCGACGTGCTTGCCCCAGTGGCAGCGCGCATCGAGGCTCTCCAGGAGTGCTCGCAGTCCATGCGCGAGTCCGTTGCCGCCGCTGTAGAAGAGGTCGATCCAGAACGTATCCCGACCGTGGCAGGGGCTCAGCGAGAAGCCGTCCGCCGCTGAGCAGCGCAGGCCGACCGGGCTCGTGAGGCCGCGGCCGTCTCCTGCGAACAGACGATCGAGGGCGAGCAGCGTCTCCGTGGCGCGGTCACGCGACACGGCACCTTCCATGGCCTTCCAGCCGCGGCTCAGGGACCGGAGGTAGTGCACGCGCCGCGACCGGTCGCGGATCGGCGCGAGGATTCGGTCACCCTCGTCGACCACGGTGCGGGCCAGGAGACGGTCGCTCACCAAGTTGAGGTCGAGTCGCTGCGAGGCCGAGTTCAGCAGGAACGTCTTGATGCAGTACCGCTCCATCCGGCGGCTCAGCTTCGCGGGAGACGGCACCCGGTCGGCGGCAAACGTGACCACACGCCCGACCTTGGGGAACCAGATCGCACTGAAGAATTCGTGCTGCGCGTTCAGGTCGTCGTGTGCCTGGACGTACGTCTCGAACGGCAGCACACGGGTTTCGAATTCGAGGTAGAACCGCTCGACGCACGCGAACGTCAGCGTCGACATCACACCGAGCAGTCCGAGGGACACGCCGACGTGCTCGAAGCACGGATCGGTGCGGTCGATCTCCAGTGCGGTGCCGCCCGCCGTGATGAGGCGTACCGATCGGAGGGACGTCGAGTGGATGCCATGCCGTGCCGATCCGCCATGCGATCCGGTGCCGATCGAACCGGCGACCGTGGCACCGGCCCACTCGCCGCACGTCGGCACGGCCAGCCCGTGCCGGCGCAGCACCGCGTTGAGCGCCCCGACCGTCGTGCCTGCCTGGACGGTGACGGAGTGATCGTCGAGGGCGAGCACGGCATCGTAGGCGCCGAATTGCAGCTCGATGCCGGGGGCCGCATGGCAGCCGTTCTTGGAGCCCTTCGACCCCACCGGGCGGGCCGCCCGGGCGGCGCAACGCGCGGCGCGGAGCGCGGCGACGATGTCCTGTTCCGTCTGGACGTGGAAGACGCTTTGCGTCGCCGTCGCGCGTGTCAGCCACTCGACGCTGGGTAACCCGGGCACGGCAAACGGGCGCGGGGTGGGCAAGGTGAGTGCGGATTCCGGCATGGTGCCCCCCAGGTCCGGGCTGCCTCCGGTACCGCCGATTGGCGCCGGACGCGGCAGCCGTACGGTCACACGCTATCCGGACACCGTTTCCGGCTTGTGTGCACGACCGTGACCTGAGCGTCCCTGCACTGGTGATGCGCCTGCGGCGATCCGCCCTACCGGGCGACGCTCGCGTGGCGCCGTGTCGCTCCCGTCGTTCCCGTCGCTCCCGCCGCGTCAACGTCGCCCCTCCCAATTTGTAAGCCCTTCTGTCCCAATCGTTTACCCCCAAAAGTGCAACCCGGTTTCGTACACATAAGTAGGAGGCCGTGTCGCCGGGCGGCGCCTGCCTGCCCACGGATCGAGCCACCGGACGCACCTCAGCCAGGGAAGGGAGCCACGACATGAGCGTCGCGATCGACCGGAGCCTCAGGCTTCCCCAGGCCGAGTACTTCCCGGGTCCCGAGCACAAGTCCGGGATCGCGCTCCACCATACCGTCGGCGGAAGCGCGGCCTCCACCATCGGGTGGTGGCGCGAGGACGTCACGCGCGCGGGCCGCCCGCGCCTCACGGGCACTGCGTACGTCGTCGATCGCGACGGCACGGTGTTCGAGGCGTTCCAGCCCGACGCGTGGGCCTACCAATTCGGACTAGCCTGGCCCCAGGCGACGCGGCTGGCGTTCGAGCGGCGCTTCGTCGGCATCGAGCTCGCGAGTGAAGGGGCGCTGATCGAGCGCGACGGGAGCCTGTACTGCTTCGACCGCGTCTCGCCCAGGACGACGAAGCCCAAAGCCGAAGCGTTCGACCATGGTCGCGCGTACCGCGGCCACCGCTGGTTCGACCGCTACGAAGACGCGCAGCTCACTGCCGTAGGACTCCTGGTGGACCAGCTGTGCGCCCGCTTCGGCATCCCGCGCCGGTTCCCCGACCCGCCGTTCGCCTACTACGGCGACGCGCTCGCTGGCTTCGAGGGCGTGATCGGTCACGCCATGGTGCGCCGCGACAAGTCCGCCCCGGCGCCCGACCCGCGCCTGTGGCATGCGCTCGTGAGTCTCGCCTCGGTGAAACCCGTTCCGGTCGCCACCCAGACCCGCACCGGTACGGCGGAACTCACGAGCCACGATGTGGAACGGCTGTTCCGCGACAACACGACCGCGCTGAACGTCTTGGCCCCCGGCGCCGGCAGCCTGGTGAAGGCGCTGCTCATGGAGCTGGAGCGCCGGCGCACGTTCGTGCGGCTCCACGACCCGACGCCCGACGGCCACACCATCGGCTACACCCTCGTGCGGGGCGACCGCCGTCAGGTGGGCCGGCTTGCCCGCGCACTCGGCTTCGCCGCCGCGAGCGACGACCGGCTCGAGGTGCGCCATGCGTAGCAAGGTCCTGGTACTCGTCCTGCTCGCCCTCGCGGCCGCGAGCGTGCTCCGCTCGTTCCGCGCCAACGTCCACGAGATCGCCCGCGCCAGGGCCGAATCCCGCCGGCTCGCGAGCGAGCGCGACTCGCTCCACGCCGCGGTGCGCGAACGGGACGAGCGCCAACTCGCTCTCGCCGCCGAGCGCGACACGCACCGCGCCCAAGCCAACCGGTTGCGCGATTCGGTGCGCGCCATCGAACGCCGCCGCGCCGAGCGGCAGGTGACGCTGCGGCACGTGCGTACGGTGGGGGCGCTCCAGGACACGCTGCGCGCCGTCTTCCCCGAGTTGGGTGAGACGGGGTGGGGCCTCACGACCGTCCCGCTCGCTGACGGCGACACGCTGGGCATCGAGGTGCTGCTCGTGCCGGCCTGGTTTGCCGAGACGTTCGCGATCGACCACCGGAACGCCGAGTCGTGGCGGGCACAAAAGGAGGGGCTGCTCGCTGTGGACTCGCTGCAACGCACCGTTGCGCGGCTCCAGGACTCCATCAGCCGCCTCGAGCAGGCCAGCCGCCTGGCGTACCAGACCGGGTATCGGGCTGCGTACGCGGGATATCGGGACCTGTCGCAGCGCTACCACGCGAAACTCCGGAAACCGCGCGTGACCCTCAGCAGGTCGATCGGCCTGGTGGCGGCAGTCGGGGCGGGTGTGGTGCTCGGGGTGGTGATCCGATGAACTGTCCCGGTGCGTCCCCGAGCCGCCTGCCAACGACGTCGCCACCAGTCCAGTTAAGCGACGTAAAACATTGTAAGAAAACGGCTTATGACGTTTCGACGACCGATGCGGGCGGGTCAAACCGAATTCCGGACGGGTCGAACCGAATTCGCCGGACGCGATCGACGTGCCGTGTGTCTCGATCCGAGTGCCGCGCCCGTCGCCGGGGATTCCGGGCGACCCCATCGCAGGTCCGGGTGGGGCGATCGGCGTTCCGCACGCGGCGATCGCCGTGTGGGGAGGGTCGATCGGAATGCCGGCCGGAGCCGCTCCGACTCCGTTCGGGTCGGTCCAGGATCCGGGACGGGCAATTGGGATCGCGGTCGATCCGATCCGGGGCCTCGCTGAACCGATCGGAATGTCGGACACGTCGATCCGCATGCGTCGCGATGCGGTCCGGGTCCCGGCTCGAGCGCCCCGAACGGTCATGCCGTCGTCCCCCACTCCGGATGGTGTGTCCCGCATACCGCTCGATCCGACCCGAGTGCGGATCGACGCATCCGGTGTTCGGATCTACCCGACGGACGTTTGGGATGACGCTCTGCTCGTCGGGAGTGACCCGTTCCAACTCGGATTCCACGCACGACACGCTCGCGTTCGGTGCCGTCCTGGTGCCGCCGGGTCGATCCCGGCTGGCCGGCACCCATCGCGTCCTCGGTTTCCCCCGCGGGGGATTCGCCGTCCCGCCGGCGCCGGCGGGCGGCATCACATCCTCTTCACCCCTAGCAAGGAGGTAGCATGGCACGTTTTCCCGAAACCGAGCCCGACATCGCGGCCCTCGCGACGGTCATGATCGACGGGCTCAGACAAGCGGCGGAGGAGTTTCCGGCGCCGCCGGTACCACCGGATGCGCTCCAGGAGAGTCTCGATCAGTACAACGCGACTCGGACCGCCGCCGTCGCGGCGGAGTCGGCGGCGCGCGACCACGTGGCGCTCAAGAACCGGGCGTTGGAGCAGCTCGCGGACGACATGCGGCTCGACCTCAAGTACGCCGAGGTGACCGTGAAGGACGCGCCCGACCAGCTGCTGAAACTCGGGTGGGGTCCGCGGCGCGATCCGCGGAGCCTGGAGCTCCCGGGCGTGGTCCGGGATCTGGGCATCAAGTCACAGGGCGAGAGCTGGATGGTCCTCGACTGGAAACCGCCGGCCAACGGGGGCACCCCGGCCGTGTACCACGTCGAGCGTCGCCGCCGGGATGGTGGTGAGTGGGAGGAAGTCGCCCACGCCATCGCCAGCGAGGAGCTGCTGATCGACCAGGAGGTGGGTGTCGAGCTGGAGTTCCGCGTCTCGGCCGAGAACAAGACCGGGGTCGGTGAGCCCAGCACCGTGCTCGCCGTCGTGCTGTGACGCTCGAGCCCCTCGCGGTGGTGAACACCGCCGTCGCGATCGTCGAGGCCGCGATCGCGCTCGCCGTGGGCTTCGGCCTGGCCTGGGCGCCCGAGCAGGTGGCGCTGGTCATGGCCGTGGTGGTAGCCCTGGCCGCCCTCGTCAAGACGCTGTGGGCTCGGGGGCAGGTGACCCCCGTCGCCGCCCCGCGGGACAACGAGGGACGTTCGCTGGTGCCGGAGATCCGGTGATTCGGCGGCTCACGCCGCCGCTCAGCGCCTGCCGCGACGT